>JADFXD010000062.1 GCA_015233725.1 Nitrospirota bacterium
TAAGAAAGAAAAGTGTCTGCTTGTTTGATAGAGGGTACATTAGTTATGATCTACTAAGTTACCTTGAAGAAGAGCTTATATGTTTAGAGGAGCAATACAACGGCTACTATGTTATGCGTTACCCTACTAGCAGTACATTTCAAGCGGTAAAGGAATTTATGATAAGATCAAAAGATGATGATATAATATTGATAAAAGCGCCTAAAAAGTACCTGAAAGAACATGCTACGGATAACCAGGAGACATCAATTAAAGTAAGAGCAATAAAGCATGTAATGAATGACGGCACGATAGAGTTATTAATAACAAACTTGTTTGACCAAACAGTGTATACCAGGGAAGAAATCATAGATTTATACTTCAGGCGATGGGTAATAGAGGGAGGTTATAGAGATGAGAAGGTCTCTATGGAGATAAAAAAGTTTCATTCTAAGACGGTAAACGGTGTTATGCAAGAGCTATATGCGGTAATGATAATGTCAGTAATAGCACGTGTATTAATGGCGCTAAGTGAAGCAGATAGAGGAAAAGAACTACAGTTTAAAAATACCGTCATAGCGTTAGCCAAAGAAGCGGCATTGTTGACCCCAAACGATCCACAAAAAGCAGCAGAGATATTTAACGAATTAATAGAGGAAATATCAACAAAGTACATCTATTATCGGTCGAAGGAAAAAAGACCGACTCAACCACGACATACAAAAAAGTCAAGAAAAAAATGGTGTAATGGAGTTGTTCGATATGCTTAAGTCAACAGCATTACTCCTCAGACCCCCCTGTAAGGGGGCCAATCCTCTTGACCCCTTCTTGCGGTGGCTTGGTGGGATTTTGTATGCTGTAGATAAAGCATTTCGGATGGTACTAAGAGGTCAACGCGAACTTCAGCTATCTGAAGGGAGTGGCGCTGCCAAATTTTAAGCACAAGATATATAGTATGTGTTAAAATAAGACTATGAGATTTGTTGATGTAAAAAGTGATATAGCCTTTAAGAAGATATTTGGCAACGAAAATAAGAAGGAGATACTGATATCTTTTTTAAACGCTGTGCTAGGTCTCAATGGGGATAAAGAGATCGGTGAAATAGCGATACTTAGTCCTTATCAGGCGCCAAAGATAGATGACTTAAAGTACACTGTATTAGATATAAGGGCAGTAGACAAGAGAGGTGTGACGTTTATAATAGAGATACAGGTTCAAAGGGAGGAGGGCTTTGTAAAGAGAGTGCTTTATTATACAAGCAAGGCATATGTTAATCAGTTAGGGAGGGGAGATGACTACCCTAAACTAAATCAGGTGATATTTATAGGGATAGTAGATTTTGAAATATTTGATGGTAATAATTATTTAACAAGGCATTTAATACTAAACACAGATACATTTAAGCATGAGCTGAAAGACTTTGAGTTTAATTTTATCGAGCTGCCCAAATTCAAAAAGGGAGAGGATGAGGTAGGCAGTATAATAGAGAAGTGGGTACATTTTATAAAGAATGCTTCTTCGCTGCAAATGGTACCTAAGTGTGCTGACTTTGTTGAGATAAAAGATGCCTATGAGATAGCAAATGAGAGTACATGGAGCAAGGAAGAATTTGAGAGATATGAATATTGGCAGATAAAAATGCAGATTGACAGGGGTGTAACGGAATATGCGGTTAAAAATGCGGTTAAAAATGCAGTTGAAAAGGCGGTTGAAAAATCATTAATAGAGGGAGAGCGTAAAGGAATTATAAAAGGCAGGCTCGAAGGCCTTATCGAGGGTGAACGTAAGGGTTTGATAAAAGGAATAGAAGGGATGCTTGAGATCAAATACGGAGATGAGGGAGTCGCACTTATGGACAGTGTCAGAACCCTTGAAAGCGTAGAAAAGATCGAGGCCTTTAACCAACTATTAAAGAAGTCTGCGTCTGTGGATGACCTGTCTTTATATCTTAAAGGGACATAATGCACCCAGCTCACCTGGCATCTGGAATTTTTGCTATTGACTTTTCCAAGACACTCGTTATAAACTTATAGCGTCATGGTGTAGTTAACGTTAGAGAATGTTAGCAAGGAGGTTTTTTTAGTGTGCCCAGCGTATTACATGCCGCAAAATATTCCGCCGGCCTGCCGCAGAATCCCAGTTTTGGCGCGGTTGTTGCGCTCTCTCTAAAATGCACCGCCGCTAGCTACCTTATACCCCCGGATTTTTCTCTTTCGGGCGGTTTTTCTGCGTCTGCTTGATTTTTCCCGTATCAACGTGAGTATTACCGCACGTCTGGCCTTTTTCATCAACGAAGCAACGAGCAAAACTTGCTACCACCACGCAATCTGCGTGAAAATTAAATACATTTCGGAGGTACTAATATGAGATTCAAACTCAAAGGTCTAAGAGGTGTTGTCTGGATCAACACGCTGATCATCGCGATGCTGTTTTTGGCGTTGTCGGCCTACGCCGGAACCGTCAACCTGCCGCAGACGGGGCAGACACCGAGCTACGACGCCAACTCCCCACAACGGGACGATGGCGCAATCAGGGCAGGCGTGGCGTGGCCGAATCCGAGGTTTACGAGTAACGGTGACCAGACGATCACCGACAACCTGACGGGGCTGGTCTGGACGAAAGACGCCAACCTTGCAGGCACCTATAAGACATGGCAGCAAGCCTTGGACTATGTCGCGTCAATGAACAGCGGGGCCGGTACATATGGGTATACCGACTGGCGACTGCCAAACATCAACGAGCTGGAGAGCCTTGTTCACGAGGGATGGGCTAACCCATCGACATGGCTGAACTCGCAGGGATTTATCAATGTGCAGTCTGACTACTACTGGTCATCTGCGTCATATGCTGGCAATACGTCCGTTGCGTGGATCGTCTACCTGAACGGTGGCGACGTCAACGCCAGCGATAAGTCCGACAGCCTCTACGTTTGGCCGGTTCGTTCTGGACAATAGGTTATTTGGTATTTTGGTTATTTGGATATCTTACGATGGCGCAATATGAGCATCTTCCAATATACAGGAAGGCCTTTGATATGGCTATATACATCGATAACATGGTGAGGGGTTTTTCGCGATACAACAAGTACAGTATCGGAACTGATATGAGAGACCTGTTACGAATGGTTATACGATTGATCATAAAGGCCAATTCAGAGGCTGATAAGCTCAACACGCTTACAGCGTTAAGGGATACAGTCGAGGAACTCAGGGTAGTATTCAGGGTTGGTAAGGAGGTAAAGGTGTTTAAGAATTTTGATGCCTTTAAGCGCCTCATTGAAGACACCATATCATTAAGCAGACAGTGCGAGGGGTGGATGAAATCAGTAAGAGGTAAGAAATAATGCCGGAACTGCCTTTCTCTTTTGTCGGTATAACATCCGCCGAAACAGATTGTCGGGTGTGCATAGAAAATCATTGTGCGCCCATCCCGCCTTATAGGCATAGGCTCGTAATCAGGCATACCATAGTGGATTGCCTGGTGAAATACTCACAAGAGGGTGGGCAAATGTGCAGTCTAACAACTACTGGTCATCTACGTCATATGCTAACAATACGTCCAATGCGTGGATCGTCAACATGAACGATGGCAACGTCAACGCCAACGATAAGTCCAACAACAACTACGTTTGGCCGGTTCGTTCTGGAGAATGGTTACCGCCTCTCTTTTCTATGCCAGGTGTAGTTATGTCAGGGTGCAGTGTTTTTTCTGCCATACTATCCTTACTTTTGTCATTCCTGCTTAAGCAGGAATCCAGAAAGCGTAAAAGCATGGCTACCATGAAATATAAAGAAGATACAAAACCGACAAAAAAACTAAAGTATAGAGCATAAAAAAAAGGAGGAAACAAATGTTGAAGAAGGTTATTTTCTCAGTACTGCTTCTCTCTCTAATCTTACCCATGACAGTTATGGCCGGAACCGTAACCCTGCCCAAAACCGGACAGACAACAAGCTACGCCACTGGCGATGATGGTGCGTTACAAAGAGGCGTGGCGTGGCCCAATCCGAGGTTTACCGACAATACAGCCAGTGGCCATCAGACGGTCACCGACAACCTCACGGGGCTGATGTGGACCAAAGACGCCAACCTTCCCGGCACTTATAAGACGTGGCAGCAGGCCATGGACTATGTCGCGTCAATGAACAGCGGGGCCGGTACATATGGGTATACCGACTGGCGACTGCCAAACAGGAAAGAGCTGTTTAGCCTGGTTGACCGTGCAATGTATAACCCATCGCTTCCATCCGGTCACCCGTTTATCAATGTGCAGTCTTACCACTACTGGTCATCTACGTCCTATGCTAGCGCTACGTCCGTTGCGTGGATCGTCGACATGGGCGGTGGCTACGTCAGCGCCTACGCTAAGTCCCTCAGCTACTACGTTTGGCCGGTTCGTTCTGGACATGTTGATCCTTTGGTCAATTTGGCCATTTCAAAGACCGGCACAGGTTCTGGTACGGTAACAAGTGCAGACGGCAGCATAAACTGCGGTTCAACGTGCTCTGCTTTGTTTTCCCAAGGCGCATCCGTAACCTTGACTGCAAATAGTGATAACTCAACCCTATGGACCTTCGCCGGCTGGAGCGGCGACTGCACGGGGACAAGCTCAACCTGCACGCTAACGATGTCGGCAGCAAAGAACGTAACAGCCACGTTTAACCTGTCTTGCACCTACACAATCGTCCCAACGAGCAAGAACTTCCCATCATCCGGTGGCAGCTATAGCGTAGATGTTTACCCAAATGTAGCGACCAATGCCGGATATTGCACATGGACGGCGTCAAGCAACGCCAGTTGGATTACGATCAACTCCGGCAGTACCGGTTCTGGTAATGGCACCGTGGCATACACCGTAGCAGCCAACGCGGATACAAGTCAACGCACCGGTACACTGATCATCGCAGGTCAGACGTTCACGGTTACACAGTCGGGGATAGATTGTAGCAGTAAGACACTCACTCCAACAAGCAAGAACTTCACCTCATCCGGTGGCAGCGATAGCGTAGGCATAACGGCAAACACCGGCTGCTCATGGACGGCGTCAAGCAACGCGAGCTGGATAACGATCAACTCCGGCAGTACCGGCTCCGGTAACGGTAGCGTTTCGTACACCGTATCAGCCAACACGAGCACAAGCCCCCTAACCGGCACGATGACCATCGCGGGAAAGACATTTACGGTCACGCAGGATGGCGCACCTTGCACCTACTCGATAACCCCAACGACCAAGAACTTCACCTCAACGGGCGGCAGCGACAGCGTGGGTGTAACGGCAAACACTGGATGCACATGGACGGCGTCAAGCAACGCGAGCTGGATAACGATCAACTCCGGCAGTACCGGCTCCGGCAATGGCACGGTCAACTACACCGTAGCAACCAACACGAGCACAAGCCCTCTAACAGGTACGATGACCATCGCGGGAAAGACGTTTACCGTCACGCAGGATGCCCAATCAGGCTGCACTTATACGATCTTACCGACAAGCGCATCTGTTGCCTCAGCGGGCGGAGGCAGTACGGTAGCAATAACCACAAACACCGGTTGTACATGGACGGCCACAAGCAATAACCCAACCTGGATCACGGTATCACCGTCAAACGGTACAGGGTCAGGGTCAGTCACCTACACGGCAACCGCTAACACATCCACAAACTCACGGACAGGTACGCTGATTATCGCAGGACAGACCTTTACGGTGTCGCAGGAAGGGACATGCGGCTATACAATCAATCCGACGACCAAGTCATTCACCGCGGCAGGCGGCAACGACATCGTAGGCGTAACCGCGTCAAAGAGCCTCTGCCAGTGGACAGCAACCACTAACGCCGACTGGATAACCATAACCTCTGGCAGCGCTGGAACCTCTTCAGGCACGGTAGCCTACACCGTTGCGGCAAACACAACCACAACGAGCCAACGCACAGGGACGTTGACCATCGCGGGGTTGACCTTCACGGTCACACAGGACCTGCCATGCACCTATTCCATCGCCCCAACGAGCAAATCGTTTGCAGCTACCGCTGGAGGCGATAGCGCAATTGTAACAACGGCAAGCGGCTGCCCCTGGAGCGCGTCAAGCAACAACCTATATTGGATAACGATAACATCAGGCAGTTCTGGCAACGGCAATGGCACCGTGGTATACACAGTTACGGCCAACACGGGTCTGAACCTGCGCATGGGGACACTGACCATCGCGGGATTGACCTTGACGGTATCGCAGGACCCGCCCAATATCGCAACGCTCACGGTCATTAAACAAGGCTCCGGCGATGGCACGGTAACGGATTCCCTTGGAAAGCTCGTCTTTACCGGCAACACAGGTATTGCATCGTACAACACTGGCACGGATGTAATCCTCACGGCCTCCCCCGCCCTAGGTTCAACGCTAAAGGGCTGGACGGGCTGTGACTCAACCACGGGAAGTCAGTGTATACTCAAAATGACAGCGCCAAGGACAGTCACCGTTGAGTTCTCAATCCCCATAACGCCGATATACGACTTTAACGGCGATGGCAAGAGCGATGTACTGTGGCGCAACACCACAACGGGAGACGTCTACATCTGGATGATGAGCAAGACCAGCATTACAGGCAGCAGCGACTTTGTCGTCAAGGGGATCCCTGCGGATTGGAATATCAAGGGAGTTGGCGATTTCAATGGCGACGGCAAGGCCGATATCGTCTGGCAAAACAACAACAACGGCGACACCTACATCTACTTGATGGATGGAACAAAGATATCCAGCAACGGTTATGCCGTCAAGGGAATACCAAAGGAGTGGGAACTAAAGAGGCTAGGCGATTTCGATGGCGATGGTAAGACTGACATCCTCTGGCAGAACACCACAACTGGCGATGTTGCAATATGGCTGATGGACGGTAAGGACTTCAAGAGCGGTGCCTTTGTCGTCAAGGGGATGAGGCCGGAGTGGACGGTCAGGGCAGTTGCCGATCTCAACGGTGACAAAAAGGCCGATATCGTCTGGCAAAACACCAACACCGGAGACGTGGTTGTCTGGTTGATGGACGGTACAACTATCTCAAAGATGGATTACGCCTCTCTTGGCATCCCAAGCAACTGGCAGGTCAAGGCGGTCGCTGATTTCAACGGCGATGGCAAGGCCGACCTGCTATGGTATGACGTCACATCGGGCGACGTTGCCATGTGGCTCATGGATGGGTTAAAGATAGTCGGCGGTGGATATGTAAGTCGCGGGATGCCGCGCATCTGGCAGGTCATCGCAGTGGCGGATTACAACGGCGACGGCAAGGCTGACGTCCTGTGGCAGAACTCCGCAAGTGGCGACGTCTACGCCTGGTTTATGGATGGCGTAACCATCGCCGATAAAGGACTCGTGGTAAACGGTATGCCCCCCGAGTGGCAGGCTAAGTAAAGAAGAGAAGAAAAGAAAAAAGAAAGAGAAGAGGGGGCGGCTCCGCCCCCCCTCAAACCCCCCTGCAAGGGGACCAGTCCCCTTGACCCCATCTTGCTCAATCCTAACCTAAGTCGCCATATAGAAATTGCACAAGCGCTACGGCCACAATAGCCGCAGTCTCAGCCCGCAGGATGCGCACACCAAGCGACGTTATGACTACACCGTTGGCCTCAGCCTGTGCGACCTCCTCTGCTGTAAACCCACCCTCGCTGCCAATCAGGACGTAAACTCGCCCCGCGGCCCTGGACTCACTGTGCAGAGAACGCGCTGCCTTGCTCTGTCCCTCATAAAACATGATCTTCAAGGCATCCCCTTCAGAGCCAACCATCTCTATTAATGACCCGATGTCCATCACCTGCGCAATATCGGGGACAACGACCCGGCCAGATTGTCTTGCGGCCTCTATGGCTATCTTCCTCCAGCGATCACGCCTCCTGGTGTAGTGTGTCTGTCCCCTTTGGGTCAAGAGCGGGATTATCCTGTTGACCCCAAGCTCCGTGGACTTCTCAACCACCATGTCCATCTTATCACCCTTAAGGAGCCCCTGACACAAAACCAACTCTATCGGTGACTCCCTCCGGGGAGCCGTCTCCTGCACCACCCTGACCGTCACGCCCACCTTCCCAAGTGCGGTGATGGTACCCCTGTAGTACCTGCCCTCTGCGTCAAACAACTCTAACCCATCCCCCACCCTGTGCCTCAAGACCGAAACAACGTAATGCGACGTATCCCTGCTCAACTGCGCGTGCCCATCCCTGATAACAAGGGTATCTATAAATATATACGGCATCCTTAGCCCCTATTATAGCATGTTTGTAATGGTTCAACCCTAAAGAAAAGAAAGGGGCGGCGAAGCTTCTTTGTCGCTCCAGGACGCTCCTGGCCCCTTTAGAACCCCCTGCAAGGGGACCAGTCCCCTTGACCCCTTCCTGCGGAGGCCTGAGTGAAAGTTGTAGTGTGGGTTGAGTTTGCAACATATTCAATTGTATACAAATAATATTTTTTTATTCCCCCTTGACCTCTGGCAATGATAGGGGTTATTATATAGATGCAATCGCGTAGCAGCGGGGGCCCATAGCTCAGTTGGTAGAGCTACCGGCTCATAACCGGTTGGTCCCAGGTTCGAGTCCTGGTGGGCCCATTTTTTTTTATTGGAATATTGTGTATAAGCATGCACTGTGAGCATGTACCCATTTGGAGGCAGGCATATGATAGAGGAGCTCAGTCTCCTAAAGGACATACAGGTTCTTGATACAGAAATAGTCAAGCTCAAGACCAGGGCGCAAAACCTGCCACGTGAGCTAAACACCTTTGACCAGTCATATAAGGAGGTCAAGGTTGATGTTGACCGGCTAAAGGCTGAACTGGATGTAACAACAAAAAAAAGAAATGAGTTTGAGCGGTTAGTTTCAGAGAAAATCGAAAGAATAAAGAAACTCAAGGAAAAGACAGACGACATAAAGACCAACAAGGAGTATCAGTCTCGTCTGAAGGAGGTTGAGCAGGTAGAGAAGGAGAGGCGTACAATAGAGGACGAGATACTGGTTTTAATGGAGCGGGGAGAGGTCATAGAGAAGGCCTTGAGCGTCGCCCAGAAGAAGTTGAACATAGAGACGAGCAAGATTGAGGAAAAACGCAACTCCGTCAAAAAAGAGGTCGAAATCGTCGAGAAAGAACTGCAAGCGCTCCTAATAAAACGGGATGACCTTGCAAAACCCCTGGACAAGGCTACGTATGACAGATACATGCACCTGTTGCAGCGCAAAAACTCCCTTGCCGTAGTTAAGGCTGACAAGGAGGTGTGTCAGGGGTGTTATATGAACATACCGCCGCAGCTCTTTGTGGAGGTGATGAGAAACGATCACATCCTGACATGTCCTCAGTGTGGGAGGATCATGTACTACGACAACGGTAAGGACAAGGAACAGGAAGAACTCGAAAGAGGTGAACATACTACCCGACCAGCGACTTAAGGAGTGAATCCGACCAGCCACTGTAAGGAACGAATCTGACCAGCGACTGTAAGGAGCAAATACGATCAATTTAGGTTATAAAGCAGACCATGCGGCCGCCGCTGTAGAGATAAACCTTACAGGGGAGGAAAGTCCGAGCTCCATAGGGCAGGACGGTTGTTAACGACAACCGGGGGTGACCCCAGGGAAAGTGCCACAGAAAATACACCGCCCAAACAACGACTATATATCCTTGGGTAAGGGTGAAATAGTGAGGTAAGAGCTCACTGCCCCTTGTGGCGACACAAGGCAGCGGTAAACCCCGTCCGGAGAAAGGTTGAATAGGTTTCACCCACTGAGCAAGCCCACTCAATTGCCACAACGCTGGCAAGGTGAAACGGGTAGCAACCGCACAAGGCTGATAGCAATATCCCACGCCTTAGACGAATGACCGCACAAAACAGAACTCGGCTTACGGTCTGCTTTAAAGAATATAGGGAAGGGGGGCGCTGCCTTATTTACCGCTCAAGGCACGCTCCTGGTTTTTACCGCTCCAGGACGCTCCTGGCCCGCCCCTGCTACAAAAAAAACTTTTCGTAACAAAAGTCCACAAGATATGGTACAATTCTGTTATAAGGCTATGTTTAACGATAGAATCCTGGTTATAGAAGACGACCGTACTGCCATTGATACAATCGTCAGCTCATTAGGCGCCGAGGGATACGATATCACGGTTGCCAGGTCAGTGCAAGAGGGCTTGGGGCTGTATCGCGGGCTTGCGCCAGAGGTCGTGATGATTGAACTATCGTTGCTTGCAGACAATGGCTTTTTTGAGCAGTTGACCGCCGCCAGTACAGAGTCTTGTTCCCTGATAGCGATATACTCGGATGGGGATGACCTCTTCAAAAAGGGGCTCCGTGTATCTTTGAGAAAACCCCTCAACGTCCATGAGGTCAGGGCTGTGGTCAGAGACACGATAGAGCTTAAGCGGCTGAAAAAGGAGCTTCAAAAGGAGGCTGATGGCCGCAAGCGGGCTGAACATGCCCTCGAGGTGGCCAGGGAAGACCACAGGCTCTCGGTTGAAGCCATCAGGGAGATGCAGACGATCTTTGATAATATCCCGTTGGGGATTGCGTACATCGATAAGGATTTCAGGTTTCTGAGGATCAGCAGCTTTTTAGAGAGGATGTTGAAGGTAAAAAACTCCGACCTTGCAGGTAAGACGTGTTATAACACGGTCGGGGAGTTTTCACAAAGCACCGTAAAGAGCGGCCTAGAGAGGGTATGCAGCTTTTGCAAAAAGGATGAGTGCTTTACGAGTAAGGCTCCAACTGTTATAGAGCGTCCCCTGGGTAATATGGTAATCAGGGTCACGACGGTCCCTGAGGTTGATGAGGACGGTAATATATACCGGTTTTTAGAGATCATCGAGGATATCACCATGCCCAAGTACACCGAGGAAAGGATGGTGAGAAACTGCCAGATACAAGGCGTGGTGGGTTCGATACTGCAGATATCGCTGGAGCCTGTCTCGCTTAATGAGCAGATAGAGCGCATACTTGCGCTGATCTTTTCCATACCCAGTCTGTCTCTAAAATCCAAGGGGGCCATATTCCTGACAAAACCTGACGCCGAGGAACTGGTCATCACGGCCGTAAGGGGGTTTAACGCGGCCCAGATAGAGGCCTGTTCAAGTGTCCCTTTTGGTACCTGCCTGTGCGGTCTTGCCGCGCAGAGACGTGAAATCGTATATGCCCCATCTATGGATGAGCGACATTCTATAGAGGTTGATGCCTTTATCCCTCATGGTCATTACTGTGTGCCAATAATGCATAAGAGGTATATCCTTGGGGTTATTAACCTCTACATCGCCCCCGGGCATGTCAGGGACAAGTCGGAGGAGGAGTTCCTCTCGATAGTGGCCAATACCATAGCCGGCGTGATTGTGCGCAAGCGGATGGAGGAGAACCTCAGAGACCAGGAGGAACTCCTGCGCTCTGTCGTACAATCCACAAAGGATGCCATCGTGACAATTGACGGCAGCGGTAACGTCCTGTTCTGGAACCGTGGGGCAGAGGGCATCTTTGGCTATAAGGAGGCGGAGGTAAAGGGGCGATCGTTGTCCATTGTCATACCCGAGCGCTTTGTCGATGCCCACCAGCGAGGGATCGGCAACGTCATGGCCAGCGGCAATTCAACCCTGCTGGGACGAACCTTTGAGCTGGTGGCACTAAGACGCGATGGCAGCGAATTTCCAATAGAGCTGTCCCTGACCAACGGAAAGATGCACTCAATGGATTTCTTCACGGCGACGATCCGCGACATCACCTCACGGAAACAGACAGAGAAAGAACTGCAGAAAAACATCGACAAGCTACGTAAGAGCATAGGCGGCATCATACAAACCATATCCATGACCGTAGAGATCAGAGACCCCTACACGGCAGGACACCAACGACGCGTGGCCAATATAGCACGCGCCATTGCCAGCGAACTAGCCCTCACGGAGGAGACAGTTGACGGCATACGCATGGCCGGCGTCATACACGATATCGGCAAGATATATGTCCCCTCCGATATCCTCAGCAAACCCGGCAAGCTAAACGACCTGGAGTTTGGCCTGATCAAGCTGCACCCCCAGATCGGTTACGACATCCTCAAGACGATAGACTTCCCCTGGCCTGTTGCTAAAATAATCCTCCAGCATCACGAGAGGATGGATGGCTCGGGCTATCCTGTGGGGCTGAAGGCAGGGGATATCATCCTGGAGGCGCGCATAATATGTGTGGCCGATGTGGTTGAGGCCATCTCAAATCACAGGCCCTACCGCGCAGCCCTGGGTATAGATACCGCCCTGGCTGAGATATCAAGACACAGGGGACTGCTGTATGACGCCGATGTCGTTGATGCCTGCATACGCCTGTTTCGTGAAAAGGGGTTCATCTTTGAATAGCACCGCAACCAGCTTGCGTGTATATAATCAATGATAGGCCGTACTTTATCATTGAAACCAATAAGGTCCATAAAGACAAAGCTCATCATACGCATTACGATAGCCTTCATACTGTTGTCAATGGTTCTTCAGACAACAGTGTATCTGAGCTTCAGGAAGTTAAGCATAGAAAACGCACAAGACAAGGCCAAGACCGTGGCAGACCTGACAAGGGATGCCATCACATCGTTTATGGTACTGGGTGTTTACGATAAACTCAATGTGTTTCTTGACCGCCTCAAGTATACCTACGGGTTGAAGGAGCTAAAGATATTGAGGGGGACAAATGTCATCAGGCAGTTTGGCAATATCTCGGAAAAGGGGCAAGTAATATCAGCCCTGGAGTCCGAGGTATTAGCGACGGGGAAACCAAAAAGTCGCTTGTATGAAAAAGTCTTTGCCGTAGAATATTCACTGGTAATACCTTATAAGGCGGATTCAGACCAGAAGGTCAGGTGCATCAGTTGTCATCAGGCACGAGAAGGCGAATTGCTTGGCGCCATATCCCTGGTGATGGACCTGTCAAGTCAGAGGCAGCAGGGTATCCATTCCATTTATTATATGGTCGCAATATCGCTGATCTTTTCGATGGGGACGCTGTATCTGGTCTACGTATTTTTTAAGCCCTATACGGAGCTATTTCAAAGGCTCAGGCATGGTTTTCAAAAGACACAGTACGGTGACTTCAGTGAATCCATCAATGTCCACCTGCTGGATGAGGCCGGTGATGTGGCAAATGGGTTTAACCTTATGAGCAAGAATCTCTCCCAGACGCTATCCTCTATAAGCCACAGGGTTTCGCTGTTGATAGGATATGAGGTATCAAAGAGCGGCAATGCCATAATAGACACGGCAAATACGATTGATAACCTCGTCAAGATATACTACTTCAAGCGGACAATCGAAAAGGACTCCAGCAAGTTGGACGTATTTCTAAGGTTTCAACATATACTGACAGAGATGAGTATTACGACGTTCTGTATCTATGAGATAAATAACGAAAAAGACGTGATGTCAATCCTCTCCTGTGGCGATCCCTCACAAGGCCCCCCCAACTCTGGTGACGTACCGGGGTCGCATTGTTACTGCAGCGACGTGATCTTCAAAAACGCACAGGAGTGCAGGGCAAAGAGGGCCGGTGGTATCGTGGACTCCAGGGAGTTTACATTCATATGCCTTAACTTTACTCCACCAATGATAATGGGCGACGTCCATCTGTGTCACTATTGCATCCCCCTGTATGTGGGTGGTCGGGTTGGCTATGTCATTCAATTAATCTATCCCGCTGAGGTAGCCGAGCGTTTTCACTCCGTAATCCCCTACGTAAAGAGTTATCTGCAGGAGGGGGAGTCGGTCATCGAGGCAAAGACGTTTATGGAGCTGCTCAAGGAACAATCGCTTGTTGACCAGCTCACGAAGCTCTATAACAGGAGATTCCTCGATGAGGTAGGCCCTAAGTTAAGCGCCCAGGCACTCAGGAGAAAGACCACCCTGGGCATATTGATGATAGACATAGACCTCTTTAAGCAGGTAAACGACAACCACGGCCATGACGTCGGCGATGTCGTAGTAAAGACCGTTGCCTGGTTGATAAAGACCTCCGTGAGGAAGTCAGACATCGTGGTGCGCTACGGTGGGGAGGAGATACTGGTCATATTAGTTGACGTACTCAGTACAAGGGCCCTGGATGTGGCTGAAAAGATAAGAAAAGAGATAGAGCAAAGACCAATTGAACATCCATCGGTGGTATTAAAAAAGACCGTGAGCATCGGCGTAAGTGAATTCCCTACCCATGCCGAGGACTTTTGGCAGTGCGTTAAATGTGCCGATATCGCCCTGTACAAGGCAAAGGGCGATGGCCGCAACAGGGCCTATGCCTTCTCCAAGGATATGATGGAAGATACAAGATAGCAGCAATTCTCAACGAATTTGCCGAGTGGCTGTTTACAGGGATTTGGTGATGAACATAAAAAATATTTTTCGTAAAAATTCTTCATGTTTACCTGCAATTCATATCCAATGTTTGGTATTTTGTTCCAAAAAAAAATCTTGCTGTCAAAAATCCTGTGATGATATGATTAAGAATGAGACATCAGGATTAAGAATTATGGGGTCAAGGGGACTTCTTCGTGGCCGGCCAGGAGCGTCCTGGAGCGACAAGAAGCAGGTGCGACCTGCTGCGACAAAATCGTGCCTCACCCCTCCCCTTGCAGGGGGGCTCTGAAGGGGGGGCGGAGCGTCCTGGAGCGAAAAAGAACGGAGCCGCCCCTTTCTTTCTTCTCTTCTGGTAGGGCAGGTACTTATCACAGAAATATTTACAGTAAGAACATTTTATAATGCCTTTGAAACCTGATTCCAGAAAAGATGCCTTGTGTGTGGTACAATCAAGGACATGAACATAATAGAGCACTTGTACAACATCGGCCTGATGCTCAAGAGGGACAGGGGCCTGAAGCTACAGAGACGCCTCTGTCAGAGGGTCATCAGCGTTGGCAACATAACCCTCGGCGGGACAGGCAAGACCCCGTTGGTGATAGCCCTCGCCCAGGAGGCGTTGAGGCTGGGCCTGAGGCCGTGCATCCTGACACGCGGCTACAGGGGCAAGACAAAGGGACCGTGCCACGTCTGCCGGGGCAACGGCCCAATCCTGGACGTCGTAGAGGCCGGCGATGAGCCAGTCCTTATGGCCATGAGACTGCCACAGGTGGAGGTCATCAAGGGACCCGACAGGTATGAGGCGGCACAATTGTCTCAAGGGGCAGACATATTCATCCTGGATGACGGCTTCCAGCACTTTGGCCTCTACAGGGACATCGACATCGTCCTCGTTGACTGCCTCAGGGGATTTGGAAACGGTAGGCTATTTCCCGTAGGCCCGCTGCGCGAACCCATCGCACAACTGACAAGGGCCAACATCATCGTCACAACCAGAAACGACAACATCGGCAACGACAACCCCGGCAACAACCTCATCACAACGCTCTGCAACAGGGCAGGGGTCGCATACCCCAGCGGCATCACCACGGCAGTTTACAATGCCCAACACCGCCCGACCTCTCTGAGAACTACCGACGGCCTGGACCTCCCGCTGTCCATGATTGCAGGCCAGAGGGTCTTTGCCTTCTGCGGCATCGGCAACCCCAATGCCTTTAGGCTGACGCTTCAATCAACGGGCGCTGACATCGCCGGTATGCTGACCTTCCCCGACCACCATAGATACAATACATCCGACCTAAAAAAAATCTTTAAAAAATCCAGCGATGCGCAATGGATAATTACCACCGAAAAAGATATAATAAAGATCGTAAAGCTCGCACAAGACCAACCAACCGGGAAGCTCTTGTGCCTGTTGATAGATATTGATATAGACAGAGGATTTTACAAGAGGGTTTTTTGATATGAATAAACGAATAGATGAGAAAAGGCTATACTTTGGGAGCTATCTGATCAGCAAACGCCTGATATCAGAGGAGGACATGCTGGATGCCCTGAAGTATCAAAGCGCACAGACACCGTCGTTTATAGATGTCGCTATCAAACGCAGGTACCTGGACATGAAGCAGGTCTATGAAATCCTCACACATCAGGGACATACCGATCTCTCCTTTGAGGAGATGGCGATACAGAGTCATTATCTCACAGAACAACAGGTCAAGGAACTCAGCGACGAGCGCGAGCGGATCAGACTTCCAATTGGGGAGATACTCGTGCAGTTTAACAAGTTGCCAAGAACCGTGATGCTTGAGGAACTGGAGAACTTCACCAAGGTAAAGGGCAAATTCCAGGAGGTTGGTGAGATACTGAGAAACGTGGCAATGTTTCAGCAACTCAATCAGATCGCCCTGCACGAGCTTGCAGAGATAGCAGATAAGGTCATCTGCATGGAAGGCGACAGGATTATAAGTGAAGGGCAAGATGCCGATTGCTTCTACTGTGTCATCTCCGGGACACTAAAGGTCACAAAGAACAATCCAATCCACCAGGGCAAGGAGATATTTATCTACAGGATATCCAAGAACGACGTCTTTGGAGTATCTGCCATATTTGAAGAAGAAAAGAGGGCAGCCAACGCCACGGCTGAGACCGAAACCATCCTGCTGCGCTTTGACAGGGAACTGTTTCTGGACTTCCTGGAAAAACACAACAAGGCCGCATACTCTATCATGCTTTTCATGATCCAGAGGCTTACACACAGGCTGAACCTGACACGCTCCGAACTGGTCTTTGAGAGAAAACACCTCATCGATGGACAACACATCGATTCCATGATGGACGACATCATATAGAACCAAATGGTCATAGCAATTGACGGCCTATACTTGCTGATGGCCAAGACCGGCCTTGGCCGTTATGTGGAGAGCCTCCTGCGTGAGTTCCTAATGGCAGCCCCCGACAATAAATACTACCTCTACGACGGCCCCCTCGATAATGCCATCTACAGGTTGCAGCAAATAGGATCGGATCGCTCCGACCCTGCAACCCTCGCTGGATTTACAGACCTCTCCCGTTTTGCCATCCCCACCTTGACGGCCAAGCGAATCCTGGCAGCCCTGGGCGACTACCTCACAGGAAGATCCCAAAGGGCCCTCAATGAGGTTGATGTCTTCTGGGGACCTGGCTTTAAGGGGGTGTATCGAGCCTCCTTCAAGAGCGTCATAACGGTTGCCGACATGGCACACGAGTACTATCCGCAGAGCATCCCAAGGGCGCTGGCGGGTTTTCTGAGACATCGACTGCCCAGGGAATTAAAGAGGGCCGACCTCATTATCGCCATCTCACAAAACACCAAGGCCGATATCATAAGATTCCACAACATAGACGCCTCCAAGATACAGGTCATCTACCCCGGAGTCGGTGCGGAGTTCTCCCCCGTTACCGATGCAATGACCCTCGATCTTGTATCAAGACGCTACGGACTGCCTCAACACTACATCCTGTACGTCGGGGCAGTGCAACCAAGAAAGAACGTGGAATCAATCATCATGGCATCAGCCAGTCTGCCTCAAACGCACAAGCTCGTTATCGCAGGTGGCGTACAGTGGAAGAGCAGCACCATTGGAGCCCTGATCGCCAGACTGGGAGTACAGGACAGGGTTGTCTTTACCGGCTACGTCCAGGATTGCGACCTGCCGGCCCTGTACAGCATGGCCACGGCCTTTGTGATGCCCAGTCTCTATGAAGGCTTCGGGTTGCCCATCCTCGAGGCTATGGCCTGCGCAACACCAGTTGTGACATCCAACACATCATCCCTGCCCGAGGCAGCCGGCCCAGCCGCTATCCTGATCAACCCCAAGTCCGTCCAGGAACTATCCCACGCCATCAACGACATCATCCACAACAAAGACCTCCAACACGAACTAAAACAAAGGTCCCTGGCACAAGCCGCCCTCTTCTCCTGGCCCAACTCAGCACGGCAAATGCTAAAGGCCTTCGCTGCTGTGTGAAAGAAAGGTAAAAAAAGCTCCGTCGCCCTCCCTTTTTCTCTTGTCGGGGGTGCATCAATTTTTCATGGGTAAGAGTATCAATATACGGGGTCAAGGGGGCCGTGCTCCCTTGTGGAGGGGTCTGAGGGGAGCCAGGTGCGACCTGGAGCGGTAAAGAAGCAAAGCCTCCCCTTCTTTCTTTGACCAAGCTACCCATGACTTTTTGATGCACCCCTTGTCGGTATGAGGTTTATAAAAAGATGATTGATGTGCTATAATTAAGCGAAATGGTGTAGAATTCGGATAGCTTCAAAGGAGACACATAGTAAAATGGGCAGTATGAGACCAAGAGTGGTGATAGTTGGAGGTGGTTTTGGGGGGTTATGGGCAGCCCGTACGCTTGCAAAGGCGCCAGTTGACGTAACCCTGATTGATAAGAACAATTACCATACCTTTTTACCACTGTTGTATCAGGTAGCAGCGGCAGAGCTTGAACCAGAGGATATCGCCTATCCCCTGAGGACAATACTGCGCAAGATGCCTAACACCAGCTTTGTCATGGCGGATGTGGATGGTGTTGACTTTGATAATAGGCTTGTAAAAAGCGACGGTCTTAGCATTGCTTACGATTATCTCATACTTGCGGTGGGCAGTACTACGCAGTTTTTTGGGGTTGCCGGGGCGGCGGAGTTTGCCTTTCAGTTGAAGAGCCTCGATCAGGCAATAGAGATCAGGAATCATATATTGAGCTGTTTTGAGATGGCCTCAGTGGAGACCGACGAGGAGTTCAGACAACATCTGTTGACGTTTATTATAGTTGGAGGCGGCCCAACGGGTGTGGAATTTGCCGGAGCCCTTGCCGAACTGATCAATGGTCCCTTGAAGAAGGATTATCCAGGGCTTGACCTAAGCTGCGCACGTGTCATGATCCTTGAGGCCGCTAACTCCATACTCTTTGGCTTCCCACAACAGCAGCGTCAGTACGCGCTCAATAGACTACGCTCGATGGGCGTGGTTGTGATGCTGCAGACGATGGTCAGTCATATCACCCAACATACGGTTCATATCAAGGACAGGGGGGTGTTTCCAACAGAGACCGTCCTGTGGACGTCAGGGGTTACGGCTGCCATCACCCCCAACTGGGGTCTGTCAACTGGCCGCTACGGGCGCGTAAACGTCACATCCACGCTACAACTGCAAGACCACCCAGCCGTCTATATCATCGGGGATATGTCCTCTGTTGACGATGGCAGGCCACTGTTGCCCATGACAGCACCGGTTGCCATTCAGGAGGGCATACATGCCGCCAGGAACATCCTCCTGAGGCTTAATGAACAGAACCCACTGCCATTTACGTTTAAGGACGTGGGGGCGATGGTCACAATAGGCCGAAACGCCGCCGTTGTGCGTATGGGAAAGAGAGACTTTACCGGCTTCCTTGCCTGGCTGGTGTGGCTGGTGGTGCATATCTTAAACCTCATCGGTTTCAGAAACCGTATGATAGTCATGCTCAACTGGGCACTTGATTATATCTTCTCCGACCGAGCCGTCAGACTTATCCTGCCGTTTAAGAAGATTTGGTACAATAAGAAAGACTAAAATATTTCTTACTGTAAAAAATCCTGTGATGATATGATTAAGAATGAGACATCAGGATTAAGAATT
>JADFXD010000063.1 GCA_015233725.1 Nitrospirota bacterium
GAGGTTGACCCCAACTTTGCCTACAACACCGAGGCGACAATCCAGGAGGCACGAGGGCTGTTTAAATCAATAGGCAGACCCAACGTTATGATAAAAGTACCAGCCACCCCGGAAGGCCTGCCCGCAATAAGGCAGTTGACGGCAGAAGGCTACAATGTCAACGCCACCTTGCTCTTCTCCATCAATAGATACGAGGAGGTCGTCAACGCCTACCTCGATGGACTCTCAGACCGCCTGCGTGATAAGCAATCCATCGCATCGATTGCCTCAGTGGCCAGCTTCTTTGTAAGCCGCCTCGACAGCGTCGTAGACCCCATGCTCAAAGACCGCACCGACATCACAGAGGTCGACGACCTCCTTGGCAAGACGGCAGTGGCCAACGCAAAGGCTGCCTACCAGACAATGGTCAGCCTGTTCTCATCCGAAAGATTCCTCAGACTAAAAGAACGTGGCGGCAAGGTCCAACGCCTGCTGTGGGCCAGCACCAGTACCAAAAACCCCGCATACAGCCCTTGTCTCTACGTGGATAACCTCATAGGCCCACATACAGTCAACACCATGCCAGATGAAACCGTTAAGGCCTTCAGATCCAAAGGCATTCCTAAACGCACCATCGACCAAGACCTCGAAGAGACACAAATACTCCTAAATACCCTCGATAACCTAAACATAGATATCAACACCATAACCCTAAAACTCGAACAAGACGGCGTAAAACTCTTCACCGAATCCTTCAACAACCTCCTAAACCTAATCCAGGCCAAAAGAAGGTAAGGAAGAAAAGGCAACCTCAAGTCACCGCAGGAAGGGGTCAGGGGTCTGTGACCCCTTGCAGGGGAGGTCTGAGGAGGGGGGGGGCGGCCAGGCGCCCTCCTTCTTGTCTTTTCTCTTTGCCTTTCCTATTCCTTGCCGAGGAGACTTTCCATGTAGGGTGCCCATTGGTAGGGGAGGGAGTATTGTTTTTTTGTATTGCAGGGTTTACAGGCTGCGACGATATTGCTTTTGATTGAGGTTCCACCTTGTGACAGGGGGATGATGTGGTCCATTGTTATTTGTGATGGGTGGAAGGTTGCACTACAGTAGTGACATATTCCCCTTTGGCATTTTCGTCTCCACCATATTGTTTTTCTGAGCTGACGGGCCTTAGCTCTTTGCTGTTTTACATGCTCCTCGGTGACGTGAAAGAAAGTCCTTTGGGTCAAGACCTGCCTTTTTTTCGTTCTTCCTCGGCAAACAGCTTTCTATAGAGGATATCCCATTCAGCGCTGCCTTCAACGATCTTTTTTGATAGGGAGTTTATCTTTGCCCTTACGGTCTCATCGATCTCCTCACCTACCATGAGTTCATCAACGATGGCCTTTCTTATTGCTTTTCGTATCTTACCTTCCTCAGCCTTTGGTTTTATGAGGCCCTTGTCTATTAACCCCTTCAGCACGATGTGTGACATGTGGGTTATCTTATCATCTGAGAGCATCAAATGACGATATTTCGCTCCTTTATGAGCCTTTGCTTTGTCATGTCAAAGAGCGCCTTGTAATCGAGGCGCTTTTTTTCGATCTCACCCTCGAACGACTTCAATATCTGACGAACATCATCGGCCAATCTGTCTTCTACCATCAGTTCGTCATAGATCAACGCCTCAGCCTGTTTGTAGAGCTCGTTCAAGGGCGCCTTTGGTTCTGTAAGCCCTCCAATAACAATGCTGTTGACAACCCTTTTGGCAAGGATAGGGAGCCAGGACTTGGGCACTCTCATTTTATTTTTCCATAAAAGACAAGAGGGCTATGTTTCTTGCTCGTTTAATGGCCTCGGTCAGGTCTCTCTGGTGCTTTGCGCATGTGCCGGTCATTCGGCTGGGCAGGAGTTTACCACGCTCCGTCAGGTAGGACTTAAGCGTCTTGGTGTCCTTGTAATCGATAAAAATTGTCTTCTCTGCGCAAAACCTGCAAAACTTCTTTCGAGTAAACCGCTTGTACTTCATTTGTTCTGTCGGTTTGCTTCTTGTTGCCGTTCTCATAAGTGTTATTGCTCCTATAAGTTTTATAATAAATTAGAATGGTTCAGCGTCTGTCGATTCATACGGTGGGACTCCGTCAGAGCCAGTATCTCTATGTTGTTGACCTGCACCACCACCATCACGCCTTGGAAGAAAGGCGACACTGCTTGCAACACACTCAAACCTGTACTTCTTCTGACCATCAGTCTCCCAACTCCTCTCTCTAAGGCGTCCATCAACTATAACGCCACTGCCTTTATTAAGGTACTGACCACAACTCTCTGCCTGTTTACCAAAGACAACCACATCCAAAAATAGCGTCTCCTCCTTCCACTCCTCACCCTGTTTGGTCCTTGAGCTTGCAGCCACCCGTAAGGTAGCAACCGGCAGCCCCTGGGGTGTGTAACGAAGCTCGGGGTCCTTTGCCAGATAACCGGCTATTATGAGCTTATTAAACATCGCATCTACCCCTCTGTCTTTTCCTCTTCCACGGGGACGGCCTCGGCGGCTTCCTTCTGTTTAGCCTCCGCTGCCCTTAGAGAGTCCTCCAGGACAGTTATCTCCTTCTTGCCCAGCCTTATAACCTGGTACTTAAATACCGGGTCATAAACCTTGTATAGTACCTCCAACAACTTTACCGTCGTTGGTGGCGCCTTAAATACAAAAAAGAGATAAAACCCCTTCTCGTGCTTGTTTATCACATAGGCAAGCTTCCTCCTGCCCCACTTCTCCTGCTTGAGTATCTGACCTGTGTTGCCCTCTATCGTGTCAGATATCCGTTTTATCGCACTATCCACGTTTTCCTCATCCAACGCGGCATCGATAATCACTATGTTTTCATAGTAGTTCATTTTCTTAAAACCCCCTTAGGTTTTTTTTTCCTGATACAATGATATCACAAATATATTCCTTACGGCAATAGCTTATTAATTCAGACATAAATATTTATAGATTAGGGTTGAGTATTATGGGGTCAAGGGGACTTCTTTGTGGCCGGGGTGCCCCACCCCTCCCCTTGTAGGGGGGGGCTGAGGAGGGGGTGGCGCCGCCCCCCTTCTTCTTCTTGTCCCTTTTTGCTTTCGTTGATGGGTATTTTATATTGTTTGACCTTGGTTCTTAGGGTATTTCGGTTGATGCCGAGGGCCTTGGATGCCTTTATCTGGTTGCCATTGGTTTCGGCCAATACGATGGATATCAGCGATTTTTCCACCTCGGCGATGATCGTGTTATAGAGGTTTCCGTCGTTGAGTTCGGTGATGTCCTTGAGATATTTGCTTAACTTATCCTTTAGAAACTCGTGCATGGAGCAGGGGCGTTCCTCGGTGACGAGCAGGTCTCTGTCCTCGATCCTTGCGCCCTCCGATACTGCTACAGCGCGAAAGATGGTTCTCTTGAGTTCGCTGACGTTGCCAGGCCATCTGTAGTTTAACATGAGGTGCTTTGCGGCGTCGGAGAATTCCTTTACCTGTGTGTCATACTTCCTTTTCGAGGACTCAAGGAAGTGTTCCGCTATGGCCAGGATATCCTCTTTACGCTCCCTTAGGGGAGGCAGCTTGAGTTCGTGCCTGCGTAAGAGTTCATAGATTTCGGAGTTAAAATCGGCATTGGCCACGGCCTCTTTGAGGTTTTTGTTGGTAGCGGCTATGACCCTGACATCGGCAACAATGGCGGAGTTGCCGCCAACGGGGACATATTCTCCGGTCTTGATGAAATTCAGGAGGCTAATCTGGAGGCCGATGTCGATGTTTGACACCTCGTCGATGAAGAGGGTGCCACCGTTTGCACGAGCAAGACAGCCGTAAGTGGTGGGAGGATGGCGCTGCTGCAATGCGTCGTTTATTTGGCCAAACAGGGTTACATCGAGTGCTCCCTTGGCGGTTGTGGTCGTGTTTACAGAGACGAATGGGCCATCCTTTCTGCTGCCGAGGTTGTGTATAGCCCTGGCGATGAGCTCCTTGCCGGTGCCGTCTTCTCCCTCGATGAGCGCCGCCACATGTAGTGAGGCCTCCCTTTCGATGTCCTTTAACACCTTTGTCATCTTCTTGCTATTGCCTGTTAGCGGGTTGAGGTCTCGGCAGCCATGCAGCGCCCGCAAACGCGACAGCTCCAGCCGTTGTGCCATATCCTGAGCGGCTTTTTCGACAACCACCTTTAGCTCCTCAACGTCTACCGGCCTTCTGAGACAACCGAAGGCGCCTCCCCTGAGGATGGCGGCATTTGCGGTTGCGTCGTTGTTGGCGCAGAGGGCTATCACCGTGGAGTCTGGATATACGCCGCGGATATTTGCCAGCACGTCAAGGCCGCTGCACTGCGGCATCGATGTATTTAGCAGCACGATCTGGTTGTTTGCCTTGAGCTGCTGCATGGCCGATTGAAGGTCAGGGCTATGGTGGATGGTAAACCCCATCGGTGCAAACGCTCTTTCGGCTTCAACGGCGGCCGTCCTATCGTTGTCTATGATTAACAGTTCCTTTGCCATAACCAGCGTCGGTGAAAAGAGACCAGCAGTAGGAAGAAAGAAGGGGAGCGGCGGAGCTTCTTTGTCGCTCCAGGACGCTCCTGGCCCCCCTCAGCCCCCTCCTGCAAGGGCACCAGTGCCCTTGACCCCATAATTCTTAATCCTCTGTGATCATGCCTCTAAAATTACGCCTTTCCGGCGCTACCGAGTACATGCTCGTTTTTCTCTTTGATCATCTTAACGAGTTCATCTCGGGCAGGGCCTAGGTACTTGCGCGGGTCAAATTCCTTGGGGCTTTCCGCGAACACCTTTCTGATGATTGCCGTAAGGGCGAGTCTACCGTCGCTGTCTATGTTTATCTTGCAGACGGCCGATGCTGCTGCCTTGCGCAGTTGCTGGACGGAGACACCGACTGCGTTATCTATCTTGCCGCCGTACTTGTTTATCATGTCAACGTAGGCGGGGATGACGGATGATGCCCCGTGCAGGACTATTGGGAAGCCCGGGATGCGGCGCTCTACCTCCTCGAGGATGTCAAATCTCAGTGGCGGTGGTTCCTCGCCGGGTTTGACCTTGAACTTGTATGCCCCGTGGGATGTCCCGATGGAGATGGCCAGGGAATCTACTCCTGTGCGTTTTACGAAGTCCTCGACCTCATCTGGCTTGGTGTAGTGGCTGACCTCCGATGAGACGTCGTCCTCGATGCCGGCCAGGACGCCGAGTTCGCCCTCAACCGTGACGTCGTGGTCATGGGCGTACTGGACGACCTTCTTTGTTTCCTCGATGTTTTTCTCGTAGGGGTGGTGTGAGCCGTCGATCATCACCGAGGAGAAGCCCGTGTCTATGCAGGACTTGCAGAGTTCAACGGTGTCTCCGTGGTCGAGGTGCAGGACGATGGGGATAGAGCCTCCCATGTCCTTCATCATCTGGACGGCCCCCATGGCCATAAACCTCAGCAGCGTCTGATTGGCGTACTTCCTGGCGCCGCTTGACACCTGCAGGATGACGGGGGATTTCGTCTCCACGCATCCTATGATGATTGCCTGTAGTTGTTCCATGTTGTTGAAATTGTAAGCAGGGATGGCGTAACCACCCTTGATGGCCTTCTTAAAAAGCTCCTTGCTATTTACGAGACCAAGTTCCTTATAACTGACATTTGCCATAATATACCTCCATCTCTAATATTTTTCAATCAGCTAATGATTGGATAGATGTAAAATGATAATCAATACCGGTCATTATTGTCAACAGTCTAAAAAGAAATTGACATTTTAGCCGGTGTTTTCAGATAATAAACGATGCTTATCAAGTTAAACGGAGATGATTTCGCCATTGAGGGTGTGGTTACTGTTGCGCAGTTGCTTCAGGCCATTGGGTTGCAATCACAGGCGGTGGCTATAGAGGTAAACCGACAGATCGTCAGGCGCGCGGAGCATCAGAGGCACGAGCTAAAGGAAGGCGACTGTGTGGAGGTCGTCAATTTCGTAGGCGGCGGGTAATTTTTTCTTGCTGTCAAAAATCCTGTGATGATATGATTAAGAATGAGACATCAGGATTAAGAATTATGGGGTCAAGGGGACTTCTTAGTGGCCGGGGCGCCTCGCCCCTCCCCTTGCAGGGGGTTCTAAAGGGGGCCAGGAGCGTGCCTTGAGCGGTAAAGAAGCGGAGCCGCCCCTTTCTTTCTTCTCTTCTGGTAGGGCAGGTACTTATCACAGAAATATTTACAGTAAGAACTTTTTTCTACCGTATTTATATCAAACACATCTCCCACTACTCCCTTTACAGCACCCTTTAATTTTTGATGCACCCACCTCACCATGTTTAACGGCTGGGGAGCTTTGCCATGCCTTTAGAGCTCGTGGCGGCGGAGCTACCCCCTTGTCTGCCCTCACACAAAATAGTTGTACTTGACTATGGCCACTATGGCTATCCACAGCAGCACGGTAAATCCCAGCCACCTGTCAGAGGTCAGGGCCTCCGTGGGGTCGCCCTTGCCTTGATGTACGAGGTGCAGGTATCTGAATAGTCCAAAGGTGACAATGGGCACGGTGTAGACGAGGTTCCTGGACTGCTCAACCGTGTACAGCGCATACGATATGAGGGAGGCGGCGGAGGTGATTACGAGCAGGTCGTGCAGGAGGTCGGGTGAGAAATCGCATAGGCTGCTGCGGTGTCTCTTTGCCGTAGCGCTCAGGAGGGCGGCCTCGGAGATACGCTTGCCGGTTGCAAGCATGAGAGAGACCATGAGCATAGACACCAGGAGCCATTCCGATACGATAATCCTAAATGCCTCTCCACCGGCTATCACCCGGATGACAAACCCCATCGCCACGATGAACACATCTACAAGGGCAACACCCTTTAAATACAGGCAATACGCTATCTGGACAATCAAATAAATAACCACGCAGGAAAAAAATCCCAGGTTAATCCGGTAGGACAGCATCAGCGCTACCACCAACAGCACCGCCCACAGGATTAACGCGCCCCTTATGCCAATCAGACCGGCCGCTATGGGGCGTAAGGCCTTGACCGGATGCAGGAGGTCCCTCTGCCTGTCTATAATGTCGTTTATGATGTAGGTGGCGCTGGCGCCCAGAGAGAAGGCAGTAAAGGCCTCCAGGGCAAGTACCACACTGTCAGGGCGAAACAACTCTGACCCAAAAAATGCCGCCGCCAGCACAAAGAGGTTCTTTAACCAGTGCCAGGGGCGTAGCAGCCTGATGTAGTTTTTAATCGTCGTCAAGGTTTAATTATATATAGACTGACGTAATCCTGGCAATCCCTCTAAGTCCGTTAAATAGCGGTTGACGATATTTTTTATCGCAAACATACTTACTAATGTGACATAAAATTATTGACACCATTTTTACCTTTATGGTAGTTTATCTAGTGTCGCTTTATTATAGAGCCACAAGCGCAAATGTATAGCATTTGGTAAGATTTGAGTAAGAGGGTTAATTTATGATGTCTTTATTTGGAAGGTTTAAGTTGTGGCAGAGGTTTGCTCTCATTTGTATTCTCTTTACAATTCCTATAATCATATTGCTGTACTTGCTCGTTTCTGAAAAGAATATAGCCATCAACTTCGCAAGTAAGGAACTCGATGGCACCCAATATCTGCGACCATTGAAGACTTTGTACGAGGATACGTTAAAGCATAAGCTCTTAACTCACAAGTATCTTAGCGGCGACAATGCCGTTAAGGCTGATATAACCGCCCTGAGTTCCAGGATAGAGGAGGATTTCAACAGACTTGACGACGTAGACAAAAGCCTCGGTGAGACCCTAAATAGCACCGAAAAATACAACGCTGTAAAGAACAAGTGGCGCTCCTCAGTAAAAGACGCCGCATCTTTAGTTGCTGTACAAAAAAGCGAAGATGTCAACGACGACCTCATTGCATCCATGAAGGCGCTCATCTCCCACGTGGGGGATAAATCCAACCTGATATTGGATCCGGACATCGACAACTTTTATCTCATGGATACGGTAGTCGTAAAACTATCTGATGCAGCCAGCCTCATCTACGACATCCAGGTCAGCGCCGATGATGTCATAAGGAAACGGTCGGTGACGCAGGATGAAAAGACGGGGTTTATCGTCAAGACAGGACTCCTGAAGTCTGACATAGAGGCAGTGGACGCTGACATGGTCGTTGCCTTCAGGGATAACCCCCTGGGTAACATAAGACCTAAGCTAGAGGAAACATTGAAAGGGTATGACACGGTCATTAACGGATACCTCAATACGGTTGAAAAAGACCTGCTCAAGCCAGGTAGCATCGTTATAAACGCCAAAGACTTTTCAGACGCCGTTGTAAAGGGCATGGAGACTTCCAAAATGCAAAACGAAACGAAAGTGGCTATCTTAGCCATTGAGACGGGTTCCAAAAAGGTTGAGGCTGGCACTGACCTCTCAATCAAGGCAGGTAATTCACTGAACGAAATAGTTAAAAGCATCAATTCCCTGCAGACAATGACCCAGCAGATAGCCACCGCCACGCAAGAGCTATCATGCGTTACCGAGCAAGTGGGCCGCGATATTGAATCCATCTCCACGGCAGCGGAGAAGACCAACACGTCGGCTAATAAAATACATAAGGCATCTGATAACCTCGAAGGACTCTCCAGAGAGCTTACTGACAGCACGTCGCTCTTTAAACTTCCACGGTTGTTAATAAACTGAAAACATCGGGTGCCGTTGGTTATTGAGGTCTTTATAACTGTGCTTTTATCCCGGTAACAGGTGGAGTGGTTTCTATTATTAGTGCTCCACCCCATATGCACTAAACAAGGAGGGTACAGAGAAGGCAATAAATATAATTATATCATTCTGTCAGTAAACTCTGCTAAAATAATACAATTATTTTATATTAAGGAGTAAGCCTTTGAACATAGCTATAAGTGGACTATCTAATGCGGGAAAGACAACGATATTTAACGCCACAACTGGCCTGAATCTCGAAACCACCATTTACGCCTCAGTCATAGAGACCCCCCACAGGGGGTCGGTGAAGGTCCCCGATGAGCGGGTTGATTGGCTCTCCAGTGTGTTTAAGCCCAAGAAGACGACCCACTCGACCATCGAGTATACGGACTTCATCGGTCTGATACGGGGGGATATGGATAACAACCGGAAGGTCTTTGACCTCCTAAAGGACGCTGATGCCATTGTCGATGTGGTGAGGGCATTTAAGGAGCCAGCCGTTGTGCATCCTGAAAACTCCGTAGAGCCGCTGCGGGATGCCAGGACCCTGGAGGTGGAACTATTGCTGTCTGACCTTGAGCTGCTGGAAAAGAGGCTTGCACGGATGGATGAGGCGGCCAAGAGGGGGAAGAAGCCCGATGAGGCTGAAAGGAAATTGCTGATAAAGTGTAGGGAATTCATCGAGGACGAACACCCGCTGCGCAACCTGCCCCTCACCCCGGAGCAGTGGAAGTCCTTAAGACACCTGCAGTTTGTCTCTATCAAGCCAAAGATAATCGTCCTGAATATTTCAGAGGCCGATATGGGCTCCAGGGAGACAGAGAATCTGGTTGTCGCTATAGCCACGGAACTCGGATATAAGCCTGAACACGTAATCCCCCTCTGTGGTAAGATAGAGATGGAGATAGGACAGCTTCAACCCGATGAGGCCAGCGATTTTCTAAACGCCCTGGGGATCAAGGAGCCTGCCTGCAAGAGGTTGATCAGCGTTTGCTATGAGGCCCTGGAGCTGATATCGTTTCTGACGGTTGGAGAGGACGAGGTCAAGTCGTGGACAATCAACAAAGGCAGCAGCGCCGTGCAGGCGGCAGGTAAGATACACTCGGATATTGAAAAGGGCTTTATAAGGGCCGAGGTGGTCTCCTACGATGCCTTCAAGGCCGCCGGTAGCATGGCAGAGGCGCGTAAACATGGCTCCGTTAACCTACATGGTAAGACTTATATAGTAAATGACGGAGATATTATAAATTTTAGATTTAACGTTTAATTAGGAGTACTATATGAAAGCACTAATATTGACAAATGAGTTTCCGCCATACATATACGGTGGAGCAGGCGTGCACGTTGAGTACCTAACGCGTGAGATGTCTAAGTTAATTGACGTGGAGGTACGATGCTTTGGAGACCAATATGGGCAGTTTGGCAATCTGTCCTTCAAGGGCTATAACTGCGACAAGAAGGTCTTTGAAGGGTGTGATAAAAAGCTGAGGTCACCGCTGGCTGCCTTTTACAACAACATACTATTTAACATCCAGCCGGTAGATGCCAACGTAGTGCACTGCCACACCTGGTATACCCACATGGGCGGCATAGTGGCAAGCAAGGCCTACGGTCTCCCCATGATCATAACGACACACTCCCTTGAACCACTAAGACCCTGGAAGCGTGAACAACTCGGATTGGGCTATAACCTCTCCCTGTGGGTAGAGAAGACCGCAATGGAGATGGCCGACGCCATCATTGCCGTCTCGCATGGCATGAAACAGGACGTCTTAAACCTCTTTGACATCGAGGAATCAAAGGTATCCGTCATCTATAACGGTATAGACACCGATGAGTATACACCCAAGACATCATATGATGCCTTGCTCGAATATGGCATCAACCCCCGTAAGCCCTACGTCCTCTTTGTCGGAAGGATCACAAGGCAAAAGGGTATTATACATCTCGTAAACGCTATACGATACATCAACGATGAGGTACAGATAGTGCTCTGCGCCGGTGCACCCGATACCGATGAGATCAAGAATGAGATGGAGGATGGCGTACGGCGTCTGCAAGAAAAGAGAGACAACATAATATGGATACAGAAGATGGTCCCAAAAAAACAGATAATTGAAATCTACAGTCACGCGGCTGTCTTCTGCTGCCCATCCATCTATGAACCCTTTGGCATAATAAACCTGGAGGCAATGGCCTGTGGCACACCGGTTGTGGCAAGCGCAGTTGGGGGTATCGTCGAAATCATCGAGGATGGCAAGACCGGCTTTCTCGTACCGCTAGAGCAGTATAAGGAAAGCCCATTTGAGGCCATTAACCCTGAGCAGTTTTCCAGAGACCTCGCCGAAAAGATAAACAAATGCCTCGATGACAAAGACCTGCGCACCCACATGGGTCAAAATGGCAGGATAAGAGCCGAACAACTCTTTAGCTGGAAGGCAATAGCCAAAGACGTCGTGAAGCTGTATGAAAAATTTGTATGATTGCTAACAAGATTTATGATGATGACAATGAGACACGTAAAGGGCGCTGCGGATATGCAAATGGTTCATAAAACCAACCCAGACCACAATTCAAGTCTGCACCCCCGCAATAAGGGGTCAAGGGGACTGGTCCCCTTGCAGGGGGGTCTGAGGGGGGGGCGGAGCCGCCCCCCTTTTCTCTTCTTCTTCCCCGCAAAGAATAAGAAAACAGAGGTGTATAGTGCTTATTAATCCATTTATCATTGAAAACGTATCTCCGTGTATTGATGGCGGCAGGTACCCGATCAAGCGGGAGGTGGGCGATACCCTGATCGTCAGGGCGACGGTCTTTAAGGAAGGTCACGATATTATTCGAGTGATGCTCAAGCACAGGGAGAAGGCCGGCGACGGCACCTGGATTGAGACCCCAATGACCCTGAAAAACGCCGGTCTTGACATCTATGAGGGCAGCTTCAGTCTCCCAAGGAACACCAGATATCAGTACACCATAGAGGCCTACACAGACCTGTACCAGTCGTGGTTGAAGGACACCACCAAGAAGTTTGACAGTCAGCAGGACGTCCAGAGTGAGTTGATCGAGGGACGCAGCCTTATCCTGGAGACACTTGACAGGGCTATCTCGGCCCCAGCTATACACAGGAGTTATCTGCAGAGCTGCCTGACAGCTATAGATGAGGCATCCTCCCAGGCAGAGAAGATGGCTCTCATGTCCGATACCAAGCTGGTTGAGATACTCACCATCCTGAGTGCCCGTGCTGATGGCACGGTGTTTGAGCCATCCCTGGAGGTGATCGTAGACAGGGTGAGGGCCAGATATGGGACGTGGTATGAGATGTTTCCACGCTCTCAGGGCAAGACCCCTGGGGTCGGCTCCACGTTTAAGGACTGTATTGAGCGCCTGACGGAGGTCAAGTACATGGGCTTTGACGTGGTCTACCTCACGCCGATTCATCCCATTGGGGTCACAAAGCGCAAGGGACCAAACAACAGCCTTATCTGCGGCCCAAATGACCCTGGATGTCCATACGCCATTGGTAGCGAATTGGGCGGACACAAGGCGATAGAGCCAGGGCTAGGCACGTTTGAGGACTTTGCCGAGTTTGAGGCCGCCTGCAAGGACAGGGGTATGGAGGTGGCCATCGACTTTGCCATCAACTGCTCGCCAGACCACCCATATGTGAAAGAGCATCCAGAGTGGTTTTTCAAGCGCCCCGACGGGACCATCAAGTACGCCGAAAACCCGCCCAAGAAGTACGAGGACATCTATCCCCTGAACTTCTATGCCCCCGACGATACCTGGAAGGCGTTGTGGGCAGAGATGCGCGATATCATCCTATTTTGGTGTGCACACAATGTTCGCATCTTTAGGGTTGACAACCCGCATACCAAGCCGGTTCCGTTTTGGCAGCGGCTTATAACGGAGGTGCAGGATCAGTATCCTGACGTCATCTTTCTATCGGAGGCCTTCACCAGGCCACCCATGATGGAGGCCTTGGCCAAGGCTGGTTTTACGCAGTCTTACACGTACTTTACCTGGAGGAATTTTAAAGACGAAATCGTCGAGTACTTCAGCCACCTGACCCAGGATGAGGTCAGCGAGTACCTCCGTGGCAATCTCTTTGCCAACACGCCCGACATCCTGCCGCAGATACTTCAGCAGGGTGGCAAACCGGCCTTTAAGATTAGGCTAGTCCTGGCGGGGACGCTTTCGTCAACCTATGGGATATACAGTGGCTTTGAGTTGTGTGAAAACGCCGCCATCGAGGGCAAGGAGGAGTACCTGAACTCGGAGAAGTACGACTACAAGGTCTGGGACTGGGACAGAGAGGGCAACATCAAGGACTACATAGCGAGGGTCAATCGCATAAGGCATGAAAATGTGGCATTGCATTACTACAAGAACCTGAGCTTTTACAAGGCCGATGACGAAAACATCCTGTTTTATGGCAAGGCCGCAGATGACGGCAGCAATGTTATCCTGGTTGTGGTCAACCTCGACCCGTTCAAGGCGCACGAGTCAAAGATATACATCCCGATACATGAGTTTGGCATAGCGGACGATGAGACCTACGAGCTGTTTAATCTCATAACCGAGGAGTGGCTAATATGTAAGGGGCCGGAGACGACCATCGCCCTCGACCCAACTGTTGAGCCAGCCTTCATATTCAGGCTGATCAGGTGGGCGCACAAGGAAGAAAAGTTCGACTACTTCCACATGTAGCAGAAAAAGAAAAGACAAGGGAAAAGAAAAGAAGGGAGGGCTTTGCCCTCCCTCAGACCTACCCACAAGGGGACCAGTCCCCTTGACCCCGTAAAAATGAGTAATCCACTTTTTATTTGTTATTGGATTTGCCAGTTTTTAGGGATACCTTTTGCAACATAGTTGCCGCTGGATATCGTGGCGCCATTCATTAACCACATGACAACGTCTCCGGTTTGGGTGTCTTGCAGCAGGATATCGGCCTTGCCATCGCCATTGAAGTCTCCTGTGCCCTTGATTACCCAATTTGACAGTAACCCTTTAACTACTAATCCACCACCTTTTGTATTCATCCCATTCATGAGCCAGATGTAGATGTCGCCAGTTGAGGTGTTTCGCAACAGGAGATCGCCTTTACCGTCGCCATCAAAGTCATTTTTTACCGATCCACTACCTGTTGGTGTCGGCGTAGGTGTTGGGTTAGTCCCACCACGCACTGGCCACGCGAAGGCGCTGAGGGGTTTAGCCGCGGCACCGACGATGCTAGCGATCATTTGACGGACCACGCGAGGGACGTATTGCTAGCAGAAGTCGTAGACGACCAATAGGAACCCTGCAGATTGGTAAACCCTGCTGCTGCAAGCCCTGTCATAATGTCAGCATACATACCGTTACAATATATGTTGCCAGGCGTACCGTTTAGAATAGCATCCAACCCCGTCTGAGACCCGTCTGTCCTGCAAAGGCTGTACGACTCCTGTATAGTTGGCAACCGCCAGCCTGATGGCACACAGGTCTGTGCTACATACCAGGTCACAAAGCCATTACAACCGTCTGTGTTTTTCATCCACTGCAGGCCGGTATATGTGTCCGTCATTGAACCATCGCCGTTATCGGTAAAGCGACCTGCCCATGCGTTGTTAATACACATCGCTCCAATCATAGCAAACAGCATCAGGGCAAACAACACCCTCACGCCTGCATGCAACTGGAGATACTTCATCTTTTGGTTATCGTTTCTTAGAAACATAATAACTCTCCTAAAACTTTTTTTTTGTTTCTGTAGCGCAGGTAAAACCAGCCTACCTGTTCTATTCATGTAAATTATAGTGTAAGCGATAGATTATTAAAAATCCAGAGAAGTTTACTTCACAGAACTGTGAAGTTTTGTTAGCAAAATTGTGTTTTATGTACGCAAAACCTCACGTTGCGTTTTTGAGGGCATTGGTTTTATAATGGAGTATGATTGGTTCGCTACCTGATAACAAGAGATTAATAGACAACCAAATGATAGAGGTCATTGTGGAGACCATACTGTCCTTTGTGAAGCCGGTGAGGATCATCGTTTTTGGCTCAAGGGTCAGTGGCAAGGGGCATGAGTATTCGGATTATGATATAGCGATTGAGGGCGTAAAGCTGGATCTAAGGACGAGTCGTCTGCTTAGGGAGATGCTGGATGTAAGGGCTGGAATCTATACGATTGACCTGGTTGAGTTGGACAGGGCAGATGATGGTTTCAGGGAGTTGGTCAGGCAGGATGGAATAGTGATCTATGAGGCCGGAAGTTCGACTACGTCAACATGCAGCAGAGAAGCCAAAAAAGCCAGAGAGACTTATGTGCGCACAAACTTAACTCCTCTGCTTGACCCCATTATGATAGAGGTCATTGTGGAGACCATACTGTCTTTTGTGAGGCCGGTGAGGATCATCGTCTTTGGCTCAAGGGTCAGTGGCAAGGGGCATGAGTACTCCGATTATGATATAGCGATTGAGGGCGTAAAGCTGGATCTAAGGACGAGTCGTCTGCTTAGGGAGATGCTGGATGTAAGGGCTGGAATCTATACGATTGACCTGGTTGAGTTGGACAGGGCAGATGATGGTTTCAGGGAGTTGGTCAGGCAGGATGGAATAGTGATCTATGAGGCCGGAAGTTCGACTACGTCAACATGCAGCAGAGAAGCCAAAAAAGCCAGAGAGACTTATGTGCGCACAAACTTAACTCCTCTGCTTGACCCCATTATGCTAGAGACCATTGTGGATACGATACTGTCCTTTGTGAGGCCGGTGAGGATCATCGTTTTTGGCTCAAGGGTCAGTGGCAAGGGGCATGATTACTCCGATTATGATATAGCGATTGAGGGCGTAAAGCTGGATGTAAGGACGAGTCGTCTGCTTAGGGAGACAATGGATGTAAAGGCTGGAATATATACGATTGACCTGGTCGAGTTGGACAGGGCAGATGATGGATTCAGGGAGTTGGTCAGGCAGGGGGGAATAGTAATCTATGAGGCCGGTTGATTATGCGATTGAGAAGCTACAGAAGGCTTTGTCACAACTAAAGGATGCCAGAGATCGGGCAGTTGATGACCTTGGTAGGGATGCCGTTATACAGAGGTTTGAGTTTACATGCGAGTTGTTTTGGAAGGCGACCAAGGTAGTTCTCGAGCGTGAGGGATACCGTTGTGATAGCCCACGCTCGTGTATCACAGAAGGCTTTAGGATGGGGATTCTTTCAGGTGGACAGGCGCTTTTGGATATGCTTAGGGATAGAAACATGACATCGCACATCTACAACGAGGTTGTGGCAGAGAAGATATTTCAACGTATCAAAGATACATATATCAACCTCCTGGGGGATAATCTGCAACGCCTTAGGGCAAGGCTTTAAATCAATGCGATAGCAGCCTGACCAACGCGGCGATGACCCCTGCCTGAGCCGCCAGCATCGCGGCCACCCACTTGATTGTGTCTACCTTGGAACGCTCGATATCCGCTCGTAGCTCCGATTTTACCTTTTCGACCTCGGCCTTCACCTCCATGCGCAACTTGTCGACTTCGGCTTTCACCTCTATGCGCAGTTTGTCCATTTCGGCCTTCACTTCTATGCGCAGCTTTTCGATTTCGGCTTGCAGCTCGGCTTTTAGCTCATTTATATCGCCCTTTGTAGCTAAAGAGGAGTCGACAACATCATTTATGACCTCCGCAATCTCCTTGGCCGCCTTGTTGTTAAGGTTAGCGTTTCTAAGCCGCTCGTATATCTTTAGTGTGTCTATCGCGGTGCTCATAGATTTATTATAAACAAGGGCTACTGGATTGTCAACATAGCCTTCAAGTTCAGCAGGGCAATCGCTGCTGTGTGGTGACTTCAAAATATTAGGCGATCTGTAAGGGGACTGGTATAAAGTTATCTGGTTTTGATATAATAGGGCAGTGGGATAATTATAGCATAGAGAAGGGGACAATCCTATTATAGTAAGACAGTATTTAATTGACCCCAAAGTGGGGAAAACTGGGTTTTTATGTTTGAGAACATGAAAATAGGTACACGTCTTAGTCTAGGGTTCTTTATAATATTTTTGGTTTTGACGACCACTGTCTTTTTTGGAATAACGCGTATGAATACCCTGTACGGCCTTATCAACAGGATGCATAGACATCCCTTCTCCGTTATCAGTGCAATTTTTGAGATTAACTCCAACATTATCAAGATTAGTCAACACATGAGTGATATTGCCCATGCCACGGACTTATCTAATTTAGATAAATACTCTCTTGATATAGACAAACTTGAAAAAGAGGTATATGAAGACCTTGATACCATCTCCAGGCGTTTTCTGGGCGATAAGAAATTATGCGTTGCCGCTCTGGGGCTATACTCCCAATTGAAACCTGTCAGGGATGAGATTATATCGTTGGTAAAAGCTGGCAAAAAAGATGAAGCGATGAGACTATTTCATGGAAGGTATACCCGCCATGTAGCGGACATTGACAAGGCCACAAACGCTATTGCCAGCTTTGCCCAAGACAAGGCTGAGGCACTTCTTGGCAATGCCGAAACCACAACTAAAGACACGTTGAGTTTAATGTGGATGTTTCTGTCACTCGCTGTTATAACGAGTGTGCTTATTGCGTATTGGCTGACGAGGAGTATCACTGTCCCGCTATCAAGACTGAACGCTGCGACTATTGAAATAGCCAAACACGGACACTATTCCACAATTGATGTCACAAACGATGACGAGATAGGGCAACTGGCTTATTCATTCAGAGATATGATGAAAGAATTAAATAAGTATCGGGCGAGGTTACAGCAGACAAACTCGTTGCTCTACTCCACCATAGAGTCAACTGCCGATGGCATCCTCGTTGTCGACACAGAGGGAAGTGTAACGTGTTATAACCAGAAATTCGTTGATATGTGGCATATACCGCTATCTGTGATGGCTACCTGTGATGATGAACAACTCATGGCCTCTGTGCTTGCTCAGTTAAGCGAACCGGAGAGATTTCTCACTGAGGTAGAGGCGCTGTATGACAAACCTGAAAAAAAGAGCCTCGATATACTGATCTTTAAGGATGGCAGGGCGTTTGAGCGATATTCCCAGCCTCAGACAATAGAAGGCAATATTGTCGGGAGGGTGTGGAGTTTTCGCGACATAACAAGACGGAGGGAGATAGAGACCAGCTTGATGAGGGAACTGTCAATCAATAAAATCATGGCTGAGGTATCAAGCGAATTAATAAAACCGTTGTCTATAAATACCATCGCGGATATGATCAGTAACTGCGCCAGGGAGCTAACGGGCAGCAAATACGCCAATGCAAGCTATATTGACCAGTTAACTGGTTATATTATCGCAACGGCAGTAAGTAAAGAGATATGGGATCAGTGTAAGGTGGGCAATCAGAGTCTGATCTTTCGTGAGTTCAAGGGACTATGGGGATGGGTATTAAAAAACAAGAAACCCTTAATGACAAATACCCCTGCAGATGACCCGCGATATGAAGGAATCCCTGAGGGGCATGTGGCTATTGAACGGTTTTTATCAGCTCCGGCTATGATCGATCATACAGTTGTTGGACAGATAAGTGTGATTAACGCCGACAGAGACTACACTGAGGAAGACCTCAAGGTTGCGGATCGTTTGGCGGCGCTCTTTGCCCTTGCCATACATAGAATCTACACGGAGGATACAATCAGCAGGGAGTTGAACTTTCAATCATCCACCGGCAAGATTGCAGAGGCCTTGTTGGACCCTGAACTGGACAAGTATGACATATCAAAGATGGTACATGAGGAGTCTTTAAGGCTCACCAATAGCGCTCACGGTTATGTATCAATCATAGATGAGGCCACCGGCGATAACATTGCCGTTAACCTGACTGATATGATGGATGTTCAATGCAAGATCGCAAAGGAGAAACAGTTGACAGCTTTTCCGAGGTCTCCGGAGGGTTACAACGCACTGTGGGGGTATTGCCTAAATACGAGGGAGGGGTTTTATACAAACTCCCCCAAAGAGCACCCCGCCTTTAAAAACTGTATCAAGGAAGGACATGTTCCCCTACAGCGATTCTTGTCGGTACCGGCAATCAGCGGGAAAAGACTCATAGGGCAGATAAGCCTCGCCAACGCCCTCAGGGATTACAACGACAAAGACCTGGAAGTGATAACCCGACTGGCGGTTATATACTCCATCGCCATAGAGCGCAAGGGCATGGAAGACCAACTCCACGCCCTTAACGTCAACCTCAGTCAAAGGGTGCAGGAGGAGACCTCAAAGAGACAACAAAACGAACAGTTACTAATCCAGCAATCAAAGATGGCGGCCATGGGCGAGATGATCGGCTTGATAGCGCACCAGTGGAAACAGCCATTAAATGCCATCTCATTGATCACCCAGGACATTGGCGACGCATATTCATTCAACGAACTGGACAGGGATTATTTAAAGAGGTCAGAGACAAAAATCCTGCAGCAGATACAATTCATGTCCAAGACAATAGATGACTTCCGCAACTTTTTGCTACCCTCCAAGGAAAAGGTCGCATTTAATTTAAAGCAGGCCGTTGAAGAGATAACATCAATGTTGTCACCCCTGTTGAGTAAAAGCGATATTATGCTCAACCTGCACCATATCAGCGACAAGGCAAATCTTCATATCACAGGGTATCCAAATGAATTCAAGCAGGTCATTCTAAACCTTATAAGTAATGCAAGGGATGCCATT
>JADFXD010000064.1 GCA_015233725.1 Nitrospirota bacterium
GCATTGAAGCCTTTGGCACATAATGATTTTGTAGTTTATGCGTAGGCTCTATAATAAATCTTGAAGTTAATGGGAAATTTAATCAATGCACCATCGCTATAATAAAGCACTACAATGCATATAGCTTTGAGATTGGTTTTTAATACATGATCATACAATACACATACACCATGAATACACTTACATAAACGAGTATGATGTTTCATTAGCATTAGGTCTGAGGGGGGGCAGCGCCGCCCCCCTTCTTTCTTTAAGAGGCGTTTAATAATATGCAGAATTCTGCTCCATTGTCTATATTACGAGCGGTCAACAGGCCTCCCATGTGTCCCTCGATGATCATCTTTGACATGTACAGGCCGATGCCGGTCCCCTTGCCCTGCTCCTTTGTGGTGAAGTAGGGGTCGAAGACCTTGTCTATGATCTCCTCGTTGATGCCCCCGGCGTTGTCCACGACTGTGATCACCGCCCTTGTGTTGTGTCTGTAGGTGTTAATGGCGATGAATGGCTCTCTGACGACACGCGCCAGGAGGAAGTCCTTGGCGTTGGTGACGATGTTTAACAGAACCTGCGAAAACTCATTGGGATAGCCATTAACAGACAAGTCATCCTCGATCTGCAGACGCAGGTCAATGAAGTTGTCCTTGAGACTGGCGCTGAGGATCGAGACTGTCTTGTTTATGGCGTCTTTTATGTCAAACGTCGTCTTTTCCTTGTCCGGCTTAAAGAAGTTGCGGAAGTCGTCAATGGTGACAGACATAAACTCAAGGCTCTGATTTGCCTGTTTGAGCTTGTCTGCGAGATATATAGCACTCAAGTCGCCATATTCATAGGCGTCCTGGATGTTTAGCAAGACGCTGCTGACAACACTCAGTGGCTGTCTCCACTGATGCGCGATGTTACCGATCATCTCACCCATGGCGGCGAGCTTTGACTGCTGGATGAGGAGCTGCTCGTTCTGCTTTTGCTTTTCCTCCAGTTGCCTGCGCGCCGTAACGTCCCTGAAGACCAGGACGGCCCCCGTGGCCTGCCCCTTTTCCTCAATTGGCGTGCTGACATACTCAACGTCAAAGACGCTGCCGTCCCTCCTCTCAAACACCTCGTCAGACCTGCTGTATATAGTGCCTTTCATAAACCCCGCCAATGGGGCGATGGCGCTGGTGATGGCGCTTATGGGCATCCCGATTAACTCGTCCTCCTGCCAGTAGAGCATCTTTGCCGCGGCAGGGTTGGCAAAGGTGAGGCGCCCGCTGCCATCCAGGCCAACAATGCCCTCCCCCGCGGCGCTTAAGACGGCCATGTGGTGGTGGCTGATCCTCTGGATCATCTCCTCGGCCTTCCAGCGCTGCACCCTGGTCCTCAACGTAACGATCCCGTAGGCCAACTCACCGGCCAGCTTTATCAGCAGATCGATCTCCTCCATGTCAAAGGCATACCTCTGTCTGGAGTACACGGTGATGGCGCCAAATGCGGTATTGCCCTCTATCAGGGGCAGACACACCAGGGAGTGAAGGTCAAATCGCAGGGCTGACCTGCGCCAGGGGGCAAAGCACTCGTCAACCTCGATGTCCTCCACGACACATGGCCGCGCGGTCTTTATCGCGCTTCCAACAGGGCCGCCTCCAAGGTCTGAGTCATCCCACCTGACCTTGATCTGAGCCAGATAGTCTTTCTCCTCACCACTAAAGGCCACAGGACGCACCACCTTGACGCCCTCCTCCTCCACGGCGTAACCAACCCAGACTATCGGAAACCCGCCTTCCGTAACGATGGTCTTACATATCCTCGTCAGCAACTGCAACTCATCCGTGGCACGGACGAGCGCCTGAGAGCAACTGCCAAATGTCCGAAGCGCCCTGTTTAGCTTCAGGAGGACCTCCTCCCCTTGTCGTCGCATCGTATCGTCAACCATGACGCCATCAAGGTGCAAGAGCCTGCCCTCGGTGTTATAGACACCTGCCCCCCTGTCGTTTAGCCAGCGCGTGGAGTTACTGGCATCGATAACGCGATAGGTCAGGTCATACGGACGTCTGTCTTTGACGGCCTGCACCAGCGCCCTCTCAGTGTTCTCTCTGTCGTCAGGGTGCACGATGCTGACAAATGGACGCCCTTTGTTAAATAGAAACGTCTCGGCAGGATACCCGCACGCATCCTCGATGGCAGCGCCAAGAAGCTCCATAGTCCAGTTGGCATCGGCCAGGCGTCTGTACACCGCCCCAGGGATGTTTGAGACAAGGGCGCTGTAACGCTCCTTAGAGCCACGCAACTGACTGAGGGTATCCTCGGTGTCCTCGGTCTTTTTGTAAAGCGAGCTCGCCAGCTCATCAAAACTGGCAGCCAACAGCCCCAACTCTGACTCCCTGTATGCAAAACCGCTCCTGACACCCAGGTCGCCCCCTGTCATTCGTCTTACAACCCCGACAAGCCTGTAGACCTGCCCAATGACAAACACATATATGACGGCCCACCCCGCTATAACCCCAAAGACCACCGTCAACACAACCCCTATGAGGCTCCACCAAAACATGCCGCGTTCATCGGCAAGTATGTCCTCGGTGGACAGCCCGATGCCGGCATACAGGCCAATGGCGTTACCCCTGCTGACAAGACAGGCAAAGCCATAACTGCGGTTGATGTTATCCGGCCCACTGGCGTCTATAAGCTCAACGCCATTGTGCTCTGTTATGGCCCTTTGCAATTGGCCATCTCTGATGGATGTCCCAAGCCACCTGTCGCCGTCGGGGTGATGAGCAACCACCACGCCATCGTCGTTTATCATGGTGAAGGTGTAGCGCTGCGGGAGATTGACCCTGCCCAGGAGGTCTATTAATGAGTGCAGGTTGAAGATGGCGTAGGTCACGCCTATGAGGCTCTTTTCATTATTGTACAGCGGATAGGCCATATACATAATGGGTTTGGCGCTTGAGCGCTCGATTGCGAAGTCACCCGCGACAAAGTTTTTGACCTTTATGACCTTCCTGAAGAAGCCCTTATTGACCACGTTGACCTTCCCTCTTTGTGATGTGTGTGTTGCGCACCAAACCGTGCCGTTAACGTCTGCCACGCCAATGCCATCAATCTGAGGTAGCCCCTCGAGGAGGTAACGCAGTTCTCTCTGGCACTTGAGTGCGTCGGCCTGATGCACCTCGGGTATGTGGCTGGCAGTAACGAGCGTCTGTCTGACCTGATCTATGTAGCCCTCGATGGCGGCGCTGACAAGTGCGTTGATCGCCCTTATGTCGTCGTTTGCCCTTGAAATGGCCATAGAACGCTCTCTTACATTGGCGTAGAACGCAATAAACAACACCGGAATCGCCGCTATAACGGCCACGTAGATAATACGAAACCTGATCAGATAAAAAAGTTTTTTCATTGTAACGACAATAGTAAGTACCTGTTATATACAGGCAAAGAGTAAAGAAGGGGGCGGCGCTTCTTAACCCTGGACCCCCCTGCAAGGGCACCAGTGCCCTTGACCCCATAATTATAGCATTGTTCCCATTAAAAATTTATGCATCCATATTGTGACAGATGTCATAGATATTTTTATACATGCCGGCAGGTTTTAAGAAAATCTCATTGACAAAAGTGTGGTGAAGCGTTTAGGATTGAGAATAATGGCGCGTCAAGGGGACTTATTCGTGGCCGGGGTGCCTCACCCCTCCCCTTGTGGGTGGGTATGAGGGAGGGCAAAGCCCTACCTTTTTTCCCTCTTCGCGTATATAATTACTTATGGGCAGGTACTTAGGACATGCGTGGTAAGGTGACAAAGGTAAAGGACCATGATAGTAGTTTACAGTGTTTACCGTGTTTATCGGCCTTTTCAGTTGATGAGCTTTCAGTGATAGAGGGTAAGTCTATCCGTAAGAAGTGTTGCAGGAATGACTATGTGTTTTGGGAGGGGGATGAGACAAGGTTTGTCTTTGTTGTTGAATCAGGCTCTATAAAGCTCTTTAAGACCTCTGAGGAAGGCAGAGAGATAGTAATACGTATAATGAAGGAGGGGGATTATTTTTGTTGTGTCCCATTGCATGCCGATAGAAAAAACATGGTAAGTGCCGTAGCCATTGAGGATACCTCTCTTATTGTTATCCCTGCCGAGTCCTTTCACGAGGCAGTTTATGCCGGGCTTACCCCAATGGGGATAAAGATGCTGAGTACCCTTTGCAATCGTGTAAAGCACCTATCCAGCATTATCGAAAATCTGACGTTTAAGGATGTGGTCAAGCGGGTTTTGATTATCCTGTTAGATGAGGCCAACGCCAAGGACCCCAACAATAACATAGTCACCCTATCGCTGACCCATCAGGAGATGGCCTCGATGATAGGAACCGTTCGAGAGGTAGTCTCCCGAACGATGTCCAAGTTGAGAAAGGGCAACATTGTCTTTGACTCCACATCCAGGGAGTTTAAGGTAAACAAGCAACTTATTATCGAGGCAATGAAACAGGCTTAACCGTTGATAGTGGATGGTTACAATAGACCCAGGGTTTTTCCTGTTTGATGGAAGGCATCCAGGACGATATCGAGCTGTTGGTCTGTGTGTGTAGCCATGTAGCTTGTCCTGATCATGGCGCTACCAGGGGGGACTGCCGGGCTGACAACCACGTTGACGAAGACCCCCTTGTGGTGTAGCATCATTGCCATCTTGAAGGCCAACTCGTCGTTGCCTACGACAACCGGTATGATTGGAGACTGTGTGGGGCCTGTCTTAAATCCCATCTCTTTAAAGCCTTTGAGCATCTTTTGGGTGTTTTTCGCAAGTGCAGTAAGCCTCTCTGGCTCACTGTCTATAATGTCCAGGGCAGCGCTGACTGCCGCCACGGAAGAAGGCGTTGGGCTGGCGCTAAATATGAGCGACCTGGCCATGTGCTTGATATAATGTATGACGTCACTGTCACCGGCTATGAAGCCGCCTATAGAGGCAAGGGCCTTACTGTAGGTTCCCATGATCAAATGGACATCATCCTCGACCCCGTAGTGCTCTGCCGTGCCTCTGCCGGTCTTACCCAGGACGCCTATGCCGTGGGCATCGTCAACCATGACCTTTGAGTTATATCGTTTGGCGCTCTTTAGCAGCGCGGGTAGGTCTACGATGTCTCCCTCCATGCTAAAGACGCCATCAACAACGGTCAAGGTTGCCCGTGCCGTGGTCTCAGACAGGACCCTCTCGTAGTCCTCCATGTCGTTGTGCCTGAACTTCTTTACCTCCCCATATGAGAGGCGGCAGCCATCTATAATGCTTGCATGGTCAAGTTTGTCGAGGATAACGGCGTCGTCCCTTCCAACCAGCGCTGATATGACGCCAAGATTGACCTGAAAGCCGGTGGTAAAGATCAAGGCGGCCTCTTTTCGCATAAACCCGGCCAGTTTCTCTTCCAACTGCACGTGTATATCCAGGGTTCCATTTAAAAATCGCGACCCGGCACAACCGGTCCCATACTTATTTAATGCCCACAGGGCGGCCTCTTTCACCTTTGGATGGTTGTTGAGTCCAAGATAATTGTTGGAGCCAACCATTATCATCCTGCGGCCATCAATAATGACCTCCGGTTCCTGCGCACTCTCAATGACTCTAAAATACGGATACAAACCCGCCGACATCAGCTCCCGCACCTTGTTAAATCTCAAACACTTACTGAATATATCTTTCTTTGTATTTTCTACAGCCATTTGTGTATCTTGTACCAGTTTGCTGTCCATCTAATACCGTCCTTTAGTTTTGTCTTCGGTTCGAATCCAAAGTCCCTGGCAGCCTCTTCACTGTTGCATAGCCAGTATGGATGAGTCAACTCCTTAATCTTGTCCGGGTTGATTATACCTTTATTCATTAACTTGCAAGCTATGGCGGCAACCACCGGCATAACGCCCTTGGGTATCTTTATCTTTACGTAGCGGCAGCCGAGCTCTTCTGCTATAGCGTCAGCGATGTCCTCGTTGGTGTGTATATCCAGGTCTGATAGATAATACGTGCCACCTATAGTCTTGTCCGTCTCGATGGTACTGACAATCCCCTTGACCAGGTCCTCTACATATATGAGCGAGTAGTAGGACTTACCCCAATAGGGGAATATCCCCTGCCTGATCATCTTAAAGATTACAAACATGTCCCTGTCTCGAGGGCCATATACTGCCGGCGGTCTTATTATTGTTATGGGGAGTCTGTCTTTATAGGCCTGTACAGCCATCTCTCCGGCCAGTTTGCTCTTGCCGTAGTCTGACACCGGGGCAGGAAGCGCATCAACGTTAAGCGGTACACCATCGTTGCTAGGTCCGGCAACAGCAAGCGTGCTTACGTGAACAAACCGCTTGATGCCACTTACGTATTTAAACACCGCCTCAACCAGGTTCTCTGTACCGGAGGCATTTGTACAATAAAAATCATCCGTCTTATTGGCTCTTGTCAGTCCTGCTAAATGAAACACATAGTCACAATCAATCAAGAGGTCCTTGAGGGTCTCTACCTTCAGGCAATCGCCCTGTACCATGCACACGGGGAATCCCTCTATCCATTGCAGGTTTGAGGTACTCCTGACAAGGCATGTCACCGAATACCCACGAAGCACAAGCTCCTCTACAAGGTGGCTGCCTATAAACCCAGTCCCGCCGGTTACTATCACCTTCATATCATCTTAGTCTCCAACTGTCCGCGCATCCATCTCAACTCATTATACACGATTCACTACCTTTTTTGCTCAACAATTAAAAAAAAGAAAAGAAGAAGGGGGCGGCTCCGCTTCTTTTTCGCTCCAGGAGGGGTCAGCGACCCACGGCTCAAAAGGCGCTCCTGGCCCTCCTTGACCTCCCCCTGCAAGGGGAGGGGCGAGGCACCCCGGCCACGAAGAAGTCCCCTTGACCCTATCCTGCGGTACACTTGAGGCGCCATCATATCATTGTCAACTTAATGTCAAAATATTAAAACGGATTCCTTTATAATAGTAGTTATGACAGACAGTTACGAGGGCAGCGTGGGAGTTGAGCGGGAAGTCATGGCGGTCATAGAGGCGTTGTTGTTTATCTCTGGTGATTCGCTGTCGATTGCCGAGCTAAAGAAGCTGACCAATCTCTCTGAAGAACAAATAGCCAGGTGCGTGGATGAGTTGCTTGTTCAATACCGGCAGAGAAATGGCGGCATGATAATAGTCGAACTTGCCGGGGGGTATCAGATGGTTAGCAATCCGGCCTATGCACAATACGTGAAGAATCTCAAGAAATCGAGGCCTGTTAGCAGGTTATCGCTTCCGACGCTGGAGACGCTTGCCATAGTGGCCTACAAACAGCCGATTACCAGGCTCGAGGTCGAGGAGATCAGGGGTGTCAGCGCCGACTGGATATTAAAAAACCTCCTCGAGAAAAAGCTGATCAAGATCGCTGGCCGCAAGGACGCCCCCGGCAGACCGCTGTTGTTTGCCACGACAAAGGAGTTCCTGGTATCGTTTGGCCTGAAGGACCTCTCAGAGCTGCCTACGCTGCGGGAATTCACCAAGCAGGAATGAGCGTCGGGCGATGCAATGGGACTCTTGCCCTTGACCGCGTAGATGGCAACCGTATATACTAGGATAAAATGGGATATAACGTAACCTTAAAGATATCGGATGCGGTCAACGGTCAACGCGCGGTGTATATCAATGGCGTATTGTCGCATCACGTCGCCGAGGACGAGGTCAGCAAGCTCCTTACGGAGACGAGTTATAACCTGTGGCGCGCCGATCCAGGCAGTGGCGCTGCTATAGGGATGCAGTTGTACAACCTCCTCAATCGTGGCAAGGGGACGCTGAAGGGGATAGTTGCCAATGCCAGGACTTCTGGTGAGCATACGAGCCTCTACATCCAGGCGCCCTACGAGTTGACGCAGTTGCCGTTTGAGTTGTTGAACAATGGGAAGTTTGTCTTGCTCAACTATAATGTACACTTAATCCGGCTGGTTGAGGATCGGGGCGAGCTAAGTCCGGTTGTGCCCAAGAGAGAGCCGCTTCGGATGCTCTTTATGGCCTGTTCGCCAGTGGATTTGCCTGCTAAAAATGTCCCCGACTTTGAAAAGGAAGAGGAGCGCATCTTTAGCAGTGTCAGCAGTTACAACATCGACATGAGGATCGAGGACATGGGCAATCTCGAGGGGCTTAAGCGGGCCAACATCGCGGTTGGTGGGTTTGACATCATCCACATAACGGGTCACATTGGCTTTAATGAGGACATGGGGCCAGTGTTCTGGATGGAGGATGAGGTTGGCAAGTTGCATGATGTATCACCGGCTATGTTGTGGGGTGCGATTGAGTATTATCCACCAAAAGTGCTTTTTATTTCGGGTTGTTCAACGGGGAGCGCCTATGAAAAAGTGTCGTCGGAGTCCTTTGCGTACAAGATGGCGCAAAAGGGTGTAAAGTGGGTGCTTGGTTGGGGATTACCTGTTTCAGATGAGGGGTCGGCTCTTGTGGTTGCTGAGGTATACAGGAGTCTTTCAGTTGGCATGGGGATCAATTATGCCGTGCAAAGAGCGCGGAGGTTGATTGGAAATAGTTACCACCCCTGGCCGCTTTTGAGGCTCTTTGGCGACACATCGCCGATTGTGCCTTTGGTGGCGCCTGGTCTGCCAATCAGGTATGTCAATCCCGTCAAGTCGAGGCACAAGACCCTTCAGGGTAGCAACGTGCGTGTGCTTGAGACTGGGTTTGTTGGCAGGAGGCGTTATGTTCAGCGGGGTGTGAGCGTGCTCGGGGGTACGGCTGACAGGTACGGGCTTTTGGTGCGCGGCCCCGCCGGGATTGGAAAGAGCTGTCTGGTCGGGAAGCTCGTTGAGAGGTTTGCGGACAAGGAGTTGGTCGTCTTTCACGGGGTAGTCAGTGATGCGGATGTGATCCTGAAGTTGGGGAAATTGCTTGACAGAAAACTTAACATGGCCGGCTTAGAAATCATTAAATCAGATATGCAATATGAGGACAAAATAAAACATCTTTTCAGTTCTGTATTTAAAGATCAGCTCTCAACTATTATATACTTTGATGACTTTGAACAAAACCTTGATCGTCACGGCAATGAGTATTATCTAAAGCCTGAAGCCATTGATATCATCCGTCCCTTTCTTGAGGCGGTTGACTGGGCTGAAGGCAACAGCAACATTGTTATCACGAGCCGGTATAACTTCATCCTTGAACGTTATGGTGAAGACCTGGCCGCGACAAGGCTTTATGACCTCACGCTCAGGTCATTTGATGGCGCGGATTTAAATAAGAAGACAAAAGACCTGACGTCTATCGCAAAGAGCAAGCACGCTGATCTGTACCTAAAATACGGCGGCGGCAATCCTCGACTTCTGGAGTGGTTAGATGTTATAGCCAAAGATGAGGACAAATACGACCTAAAAGCCCTTGAGGCAAGGTTGCAGGACAAGCAGGATGAGTTCATCCACGAGTATCTTGCGGATGTGATTGCGGCAACTGTGCGGGAAGGATTCCACAGGTTCATCCAGAAGGCCGCCGTATACAGGGAGCCTGTTGATGCGACCGCCTTTGAGGGATTTGGCGGCGATGAGTTCTTAGCCACGGGCGTTGATCTAACGTTGATCGAACGCGAGGACTTGTCCAGGGGTGAGTTTGTTTACTTGGTGACGCCCGTCATCCGCGACGCCATGTGGGGCAAGTTGACGCATGAGGAACAGCTTGAGATGCACGGGCATGCGTATCAGTGGTATGACAGTTGGATTTCAGCCTCCCATGAGCCGAATTACAGGTACATGGAGGAGGCTGTCTATCACGCCCTTGAAACAGGTAATATTTGTGGTGCGTGTTGGCATGCTGCTGTGTTGGGGCGATACTTTGATGAGATGGTCTTATATCGCCAGGGGCGAGCGATTATGGAAAGGGTCGCCGTCAGGGTCTCAGATGCGGTGATCGATGAGGCTAAGGCAACGAAAGATGGGAAGGTTAGCGATTTTATACATGAGTACGCATTGTCATTAGATACGTTAGGCGACTCAAAGCAGGCGATTGAATTTTACAAAAAAGCACTCGCTATAAGGTTGGAAGTCTACGGGGAAAGACATCTGTCTGTGGCGCAGTCATATAACAACATTGGATTTGCGTGGAATGAGTTAGGCGATTCAAAGCAGGCTATTGCGTTTCTCGAAAAAGCCCTTGCTATCCAGTTGGAAGTCTATGGAGAAAGACATCCGTCTGTGGCGACTTCTTATAACAACATTGGATTTGCGTGGAATGAGTTAGGCGATTCAAAGCAGGCGATTACGTTTCTCGAAAAAGCACTCACTATCAGACGGGAAGTCTGTGGAGAAAAACATAAGTCTGTGGCTACTTCTTATGACAACATTGGAAATGCGTGGTACTCACTAGGCGATTCAAAGCAGGCGATTGAGTTTATTGAAAAAGCCCTTGCTATCAGACTGGAGGTCTATGGAGAAAAACATCCATCTGTGGCTACTTCTTATAACAACATTGGATTAGCGTTATACTCGTTAGGCGACTCAAGGCAGGCAATTACGCATCTCTAAAAAGCACGTGCTATCATGTTGGAAATCTATGGAGAGAATCATCCACAAGCTAAATTAATCAAGGAGTTTCTTGAAGAGGAGCGTTCAGAGCAAATGAGCGGGGCAGTTTATGTGGAGACTACCTAATAACTACTTCCATAACTTTATTATTGTTACAGTTAATGAGATAACCGTTAAGCCTGTTCCTACAATCCACATAATTACTTGAAGTTTAGCCTTCTCGACCTTGTTAGAGATTTTGTCATCAATGGATTTTTCCAAATAATCCATACGTAGATTTAGGTTTTTTTCAATACTATTCATGGAGGTAGCTAAACCATCTATCTTCTGGCAAAGAAGATCAAACTTCTGCTCTATCTTGTCATCAAGGCGTTTTTGCCCTTCCTCTAATACTGTAACCCTCTTATCGAGTGCTCTTAAGCTTTCATCCATACTATTATTATAGGCATTTTGAGAATCAGTGTCAACCCCCTCCCTCTCATCCTCATCTTCCATGTACGCTACTCTCTCTTTTAGCTCCATAAGCTGCTTTCTCCTTCGTCTCTCAAAACCTAAAATCAACAATTCTATCTCCCATTGCCGTAGATATTATAGTCCGATCATGATCCTTTTTTAAATCAGTTTTTTGACCCCCCGGCCATTGTCCACCTCCCAGATCACACTGTTTGTAGTATCTCCACAAAAGAAGGGGGCAAGGGATCAGTGACATATTGCCAGGGGGGCAGGGATACGCGTTAAGCTAAGAAAAAAAACAATGAGTTTGGGGTATAATAAAGAATCACTTAAGTTAAAGTACCTGGAAATATTTATGGCTTTTAGGATTAAGAATTATGGGGTCAAGGGGTCTGGATCCCTTGCAGGGGGGTTGAAGGGGGGGCAGCGCCGCCCCCTTCTTTCTCTTCTTTTTTCTTCTAATCAAATAGAGGTAGAGCATGTCCTGAAGTCTGTTACGTATGTGATTGCCGGCCTTGCGTATCTGTCTGTCTGCCGGTATATAGGGTTGGGTTATAGCGGCCTTTTCATCGCCCTGATTGTCCTGTCGGTGTACCTGGAATATGGCAAGGGGTACTTTGTCCCTCGATGGGTGGTCAATACCTTGTCGGTAGCGGTGCTCGTTCTTTCCTTCTATCGCGTCTATACGGAGGACCTCCTTGAACCCACGGTTGAGGCCCTTGCAATACTGCTGGGGGTTAAGTTCCTAGAGGAAAAGAAGTTCAGGGATTACATGCAGATATATATGATCAGCGTGTTTATGCTTACCGGCTCTGCGTTGCTGTCTATTGACTTTATCTTTATGGTGTTTTTTACGTTGATCTTTTTCCTTGTCGCAACCGCCATAGTGCTCTTGACCTATCACACGGAGTCTCCGTCGTTGCGATTGGACAAGGACTCGCTTTACAAGATTATTGGCCGTTCCATGCTGATCCCGCTGGTGTCTGTACCGCTTACGGTGCTGATATTTTTGATCCTGCCCAGGACGAACTTTCACTTCCTTGGCTTTTTGGGCAGGGCATCCGTAGGGAGGGGTGGCTTTGCGGACAACGTCCTGCTCGGCGATGTATCAAACATACAGTTGGACTCAAGCGTTATATTCAGGGCACAGATGATTGAACCCGTCAGCAACGATCAGCTCTACTGGCGAGGTATCGTCTTTGACCACTTTGATGGGGTTGCATGGAAGTTTGAAGATCAGGAGACCGTCTGGACGCTCAACAACATGCCCATACAGGGTAAGATGGTCAGACAGACTATATACCTTGAACCCTACGGCAGCAGGTACCTGTTCACCCTTGATAAGCCAATCATTGTCTACTACCGTAACGTGACCCTCTACAAGGGTTTTGTCGTAATGGCACGCCAGGACATAAAGTCAAGGCTGCGATACGATGCCGTATCCATCCTGCCGGTGCGCGATTATAGCGTAAAAGACGACGAAACGCGGTTCCTGCAGCTACCCAATGACCTATCGCCCGATATAATCGCCCTGGCAAAGACGATCACCGCTGGGATGGGCAAAAAACAGTCAATGGAGGCGCTTGTGGGTTATCTGCGCGATGGTCAGTACAAGTATTCTCTGGAGAAGCTGCCACAGAGTTCAACGCCGTTGGTGGACTTTCTCTTTAAGCAAAAGTATGGCAACTGTGAGTACTTCGCCTCCGCCCTCGCCGTGATGCTCAGGGCCTCCGGCATCTCTGCCAATGTTGTCGGGGGATACAAGGGCGGCGTCTATAACAGCGTTGGAGGGTACTACATAGTGCTTCAGAAAAACGCCCACGTGTGGGTTGAGGCCTACCTCAAGGACACCGGATGGGTCAGGCTTGACGCAACCCCGGCTGCCCCCCAGGAGATGGCCGCCGATGACAGGAAGATGTTTCCAAAGGCCAGGCTCATCTTTGACTCCATCAACTATATATGGAACTCGCTGGTCATTAACTACAACCTTGACAAGCAGTTGTCGTTGTTTCAAAAGGTACATGACAGCATACGTCTAAAGGGGGTTGACCTCTCGTTTCGCAGGTTTAAGCCAGCAGTGGTTGTGGTTGTCATTGTCGCTGTGATATTTATTTTGTTCAAGCTGTATCGGCTTGTGTTAAATCGCAGGCCTGTGGAGGTCAGGTTGATAGCGCGTTTTACGGCGGTGCTCAAGGGGTATGGTTACGAGCGTTTGTCGTCTCAGGGGCTTGAGGAATTCGTCCTAACCATCCAGGAGGATGGTTTGAGATCGGCGGCGGGCGCCTTCGTCCTCGACTTTGAGCGCATCTACTACAAGGACAAGCCCTTCACAAGAGACGACATCAAGCATCTAAATGCACAACTGTCGCAGATAAGAAGAGAAAGAAAGGAAAAAGAAAATAAAAAGGGGGGCGGCGCTGCCCCCCCCTCGACCCCCCCTGCAAGGGGACCAGTCCCCTTGACCCCATTATAAAGTTGTCCCAATACCCTCTTGACGACATTATTAGCTTTATGTTATCTTCCCTTCAGCTTTGTTTCGAAGCTAAAAGATGTAAAACTATAGAGTTTATACTGCTACCATAAAAGGGTAGACAGTAGGAGGTAAAATGAAGAAGGCAATATTGTTTTTGCTCTTAGCGTTAGCATCATGTAGTAATGTATTTGCTCAGAGCGAATGTGATGTAGTTTTGAAGGGTGGTATTTTTAATACAACCTTTTTATCTTCTGATGCAAATCAGAAGCAGACATTTAATGAATGGCTATGTACTACAGACTTTAACTCTCACAATGAGGCCATAAATGCAGGTGTCTCAGTTGGCGTACCTATATATGGTGTTCCTGTTAGATTTGGTGGCACTTTTTCCAGAGAAGAAAAAGATACTTGGAAGCACACTAATTGTAGTGATAGGGCTTCTTCATCAGAGTATTCATTAAAATATTCACTTCTTATACGCAAAGTAGAACCTAAAGTGTTAGAAACATGGTTATCATGTATTAAACTTATAAATAGCTTTAATCCTGGTCTTAAATGCTCGTTAGATGATAATGACAAGATAAACTCATTTTTTTCAGTTAAATGGAATCGATTAGATGACTTAGATATAGAACTACCTGTTGTTAAAGATTCACTTATTGATGGAGCAATAATAAGTCTGAAAAATGGCCAATCAGGTAATGAGTTAATTCAAAAAGGCGAAAAAATTCAGACCACAGATTATAATCTGAATTTGCAACGTAATGGAACTTCACCAATTGTGTTAATTCTTAATACAACTCGAGGATCATGTTCAATATATTCACCTGCACCTGAATTATCCTATGATGTATCGGCTACTGTTTGGGGTAGTGCTGAAAAACCAACGCCAGTTTCAAATGATTTTCATCTTGATGATGGCAGTCCAAATTGTGGAATTGATGAAATAAGAACAACAGCACCATTTTGTCTGCCGGATGTTGAAAGAATTACTTCTGTAGAAGGTCCTCGGGTTAGCAGTTCAAATTGTCCAAAAGATCAATCCCAGCCAATAGCTATACACTATCCTTCAGCTCAATGTATTACTGTAGATTATCACTTGAAAGGATGTGGTCAATTTCTTTTTGATTGTCGTGGCCGTGGTTGGCTAATATTTGATATTAGAGTGAACGGAGTTAAATATGAAAAACTAGCTCTCAGTCAATATAGTTGGACATCTCAACAATCGCAAAATTCGTATGTTATAGATTATCCATATCCTGTTCCAGGCGACTATCGTAATGTTAAATGGTCATATAAAGTTAAAGTAATCAAGAAATTCGGTAAAATGCAGGAGACATACGAATTATCAGAAAACAATCCGGCAGTAGGCTCCATTAGAACTGCATTATCTAATAATGGCCGCCTGAGTATAAATTTGCCGGAGAAGCCATAACCTTATCTTCTCTAAAAAGTATCGTTAAGGACGGGCATAAAATTTACTTAGGATTGAGTAATTATGGAGTCAAGGGGGCTGGCCCCCTTGCAAGGGGTTCTAAAGGGGGCCAAGAGCGTCCTGGAGCGAAAAAGAAGCTCCGCCGCCCCTTTCTTCTCGCCCTATTCTTAATTATGGATAGATACTTATAATGCCGAGGTGGTTTTTATTAGGCGGGCTGAGTGAGCTTGCCACAAGGAGGACCATCGTGATCGCCCTGATCGCCATCGTGCTTGCGATGACACTGCCGGCCTATCACCGGTGGCAGGATAGCTCTGCGCAGTGCGTGAGGTGCCACTCGGACAAGCAACTCATGAAGAGGCTCGGCTTTGAGGGTCTCTACGTCACCCCACAGGAGGTTCAGAGGCAGAGCAAACACCCCGACATCCAATGCCGCGACTGCCACCTCGGCAACGGCAGGGCCACGGACAAGGACGAGGCCCACAAGGGGATGCTCAAGGCACTCATCATCAACGAACACGCCGAGGTGATGGACAGGAAACGGCTATTTAAGTCGCCACTGCTACCCACTGGCAATAACAAGATATACGAGCTACTGCCAAAGGTGGTAACAGGCAACAACGAACTCTCCGTCCCCGATGAGGTGCGTAACGTCCTGTGGCATGACAGAGACAGGGAGACCTTCAACTTTGACCCCGATATCGCCCAAAAGACCTGCGGCAAGAGCAACTGCCACCCCCAGGAGCTAAGGCAGTTCAAAAAGACCGATATGGGGACAAACTACAGGCAGCGATTCATGAAGACGTGGACACAACCCCCCGGCTATGGCCCCCACAACTGCGGGCCATCGTTTGCCGACCTGCCACCGGCGGAGGAGTTAAAGGGGGCGGGATTTGACTACCAAAACACCAACGAAATCGCCAAGGACCTCAACGTCCCATTCAGTAAACACCAGGCACAGGACAAACAAAAGTTCTGTAACGTCTGCCACGCCGGCTGCCTCGACTGCCACTACACACCCAGCAACAAGGAGGGCGTCCATAGCATGTCGCGTACCCCTAAAGCCGAGACCTGCTCCGGTTCAGGCAGGAGCACCAGCATCTGCCACCCTGGAGCCATGATGGCACGACGCGGGGAGACCTACATTGGCGGTGACTACTCCATCCCCCCTGGTATGCCGCCCGACGTCCACTACACAAAGGGGATCAACTGCGTGGCCTGTCACCCCATTGGCGAAAAGGGCATGGGCGACATCGAACGAAAGGCGACCTGCCAGGACTGCCACATCGAAATAGAAGAGGCACACGCACGGGGTATCCACAAAGACATGGACTGCGCCTCCTGCCATATTAATTCCCTGGGGGGATATCAGTTGACCATCTGGGGACCCGGTACAATAGCAGGGACATCAAACCCGTTTAAGAAGTATTCGCTGTACTATGGCATCCAGCAACCACCGATCATAGCAAAGGACATACATGGCACATGGCGGCCATACAAGATATGGCCCCACAGCGTTGGCAACATCAAGGGCGATGTTCCGCCCTCTACCGGCATCCAGTTCAGGTGGCCAAAGGGAGAGACCAACGACGCCTATTTCATCGTTGGCACCTTCGATGGCCTGCCGCACAACAACAAGCACCTGCTGTGGATACAGTTTGACCAGGCGGCACATTCCTTTGGCAAGGCGCGCACGTGCGACTCCTGTCATGCCTCAGAGCGGCAGATATCGTACTCAACGTGGGAGTTCTTTGACAACTACGGCGCCTACCCGTTTAACGGACAACACCGTATCGAGGCAGACTCGCAAGGTCTGGCTATCGTGGATATCAAAAACACCACCGCCATTGAGGTGATGAAGGGATTTAACCCCGCCGACTTCGCCTCCTGGCTCTATCTGCGCGATAAATGGAGGATGCCCGGCAACTTCGCCATCAAGGTCGATCCCCAACGCTACAGCTACTATCTCGCCAGGTATCAACAGATCAACGACAAATTCAAGGAACTACCCCTGAGCAAACACCTAAAAACCGCCAAGGCAATAGCCCTCCACAACCCCGATGAGAGAGAAGGGGGCGGCGGAGCTTCTTTGTCGCTCCAGGACGCTCCTGGTTCTTTACCGCTCCAGGACGCTCCTGGCCCCCTTCAGCCGCCCCTGCAAGGGGAGGGGCGAGCCGCCCCTGGCACGAAGAAGTCCCCTTGACCCCTTTTTTTTATTTTTTGGGATATTGACAGATGTCTCCTTGATAATGTTAGCATATCAATCATGGATACCTTAACAGATAACAACACGCTTAAGGACAATATCACAGCTCGTGCCCTCTATGAGGTTGATTTTTATCAATGGGCGTTTCATAATGCCGACCTGTTGCGGCAAGGCAGATTCACAGAGATAGACCTGGAAAATATAGTAGAGGAGCTGGAGGATATGGCCAGAAGTAACAAAAGAGAGCTAGTAAACCGATTAGCGGTGTTAATAATGTACCTGCTAAAATTCCAGTACCAAGCAAAACGGCGTCGTGGGAGTTGGATTACAACAATAGGTAATCAAAGAACAGCTATTAAGCTTTTACTTGAGGACAGCCCAAGCCTAATGAACAATATAGACACCGTTATAGCTAAGGGATTTACAGCAGCTAAACGAAAATTTGAAAAAGAAACAGGAATTAGCGCCAGGGAATTACCTGAAACCTGCCTCTATACCTTTGAGCAATTAATGGATTATGGTTTCTGGCCCGAATAGTCCTAACTGTGGCGGTGGAGATCGGAGCATTGACGCTTTTTTTGCCTCCATTGACATCGCTCGACCATATATGATAGCGTTAAGTAATTTCACGAAAAAATCGAAGGAGGTAACACATGTTTCAAAATCTTAACACCCCAAGCGGGAGGGGAAACCGCACTGGACTATTGCTTACCCTGGCGCTGGTTGCCGTGATCGGCGCCTTATGCCTTGCCGGAGCCGCCCACGCCGGAACCGTCAGCCTGCCGCGGACGGGGCAGACGACCGCCTACTACAATGGCGATGACGGCGCAATAGAGGCAGGCGTGGCATGGCCCAACCCGCGATTCACGGACAACGGCGATCTGACAATGACCGATACCCTCACGGGCCTGGTCTGGCTCAAAGACGCCAGTACGCCAGCCTTGACCAGTTGCACAGGTGGCGGTATGACCTGGCAGGCGGCACTGGATTATGTGGCCTGCCTCAATACGATCACTTACCTTGGCTACAACGACTGGCGTCTGCCAAACGTCAACGAGTTGCAGAGCCTTTTAAACGCGGGCCAGACTAATACAGATACATGGCTGGACTCGCAGGGATTTACAGGTGTGGGGAGCGATTATTGGTCGTCTACTACCCACGCTAACTATACGTCCGACGCGTGGTACGTCAGCATGAGAGGCGGCGTGAACCTCAATGTTAAGTCCAACGGCATGTCTATCTGGCCGGTTCGTACTGGACAGTCCGGGGCATTTGGCAATGCGGCCATTTGGCAAACCGGCCAAACTACCACCTACGCTGCTGGCGACGACGGAGCGTTACAAAAAGGCGTGGCCTGGCCTAATCCAAGGTTTACGGCTAACGGCAGCACAGTCACCGACAATCTGACTAGTCTGGTCTGGACGAAAGACGCCGGTGCGCCAACGACCAGCAGTTGCACAGGCGGAGCAGCTAAGACCTGGCAGGCGGCGCTGGATTATGTGACCTGCCTGAATACCGCAAGCTATCTTGGCTATACCGATTGGAGGTTGCCAAACGCAACAGAGCTGCATAGCCTGGTTGACTATGGAACATATAACCCAACACTTCCATCCGGCCATCCGTTTAGCAACGTGTATAAAAGCGGCTATTATAACAACTTTTGGTCGTCCACCGGTATATTCGGCAATACGTCCAACGCGTGGTTAGTCAATATGGGCAGTGGCACTGTGAGCGGGGACGCTATGTCAGACAACACCACCCTTGTTTGGCCTGTGCGTGGCGGACAGGTCGCTACTCCTATCTACACCGTAACGGGTACGGTATCAAGTGGTAACGGTACGATTTTGTGCATGGGCACTGTTGCGGCTGGTGCGACTACTACATGTACAATTACACTAGCCTCGGGTTCTGCCTTGTTAGCCCTGACTGATAACGGGGTAAGTATCTTGAATAAGGCAGTTCAGGTAACGAGTGTATACACATACACAATATCCAATATCTCCGCAAACCACGCGATTATAGCCACATTCGCACAGGGATATTATGTAACGGG
>JADFXD010000153.1 GCA_015233725.1 Nitrospirota bacterium
ATTGTTGACCCCGGACGATCCACAAAAAGCGGCAGAGATATTTAACGAGTTAATATAGGAAATATCAAGATACGTCTATTATTGCCCAAAAGAAAAAAGGCCATCTCAACCACGACATACAAAAAAATCAAGGGAAAAATGGTGCAATGGAGCTGTCCGGTATGCTTAAGTCAACAGCATTAGGTCTGAGGGGGGCGGCCAGGCGCCCCCTTCTCTCTCCCTTCCCCTTCTTCTGGGCTTTGTGCTATAATGATGCTGTATGGATAGGAAGGACACGCTGATTGTCATGTGCTCACCCAACCTCCGGCTTATGAGCGCCAAGCGGGCCATTGGCAGCCTCAAGGCCACGGACATGAGCCGCGCCGAGCTTATATTGATCGACAACTGCTACGACAAGGGGTTTTCGCATCCGGTTGTCTTGAACAAGATGCTCAAGATAGCGGCACGACGCAACAAGAATATGATCCTCCTCGACGACGACATAGAGGTCTACGACTACCACTGGATACAACGCATGTACGATGTGTCGGAGAGACTCAACGCGGCAGTCGTTGGCTGCGTCAACATCTTTGAGGATGGCACGATAAACAACGCGGGACACTTCGTAGACTCGGACGGGTTTTACGAGTCCATGAGCGACTTCATGCACGACAGCAACGAAATCATCGACAACGCCGCCTACGTGCCAACCGTCTGCAGCGCCACGATGCTCATACGGGACTGCGAGTCTTTTTACTTTGACACCAAGTATATAAAGGAGACACACGACCTCGACCTCTGTATCCAGGCCTGGTATACGGGTAAACGAGTGGCCTGCGCCTTAGACCTCAAGGTCATACACCATCACGGCTACATAGCCAGGAATAATCCAGATTACAACACGGTCTACTATCACGACTGCGCGCATTTCTCCAGGAAATGGTCAGACTTCATGCCCTACCTCACGGATGTGCCACAACTGAGGCAGTACAAAAAACACGGCGAAAAAAATACCTGGACAGACTACTACTTCAGGGCAACAAGGATGAAGCTGATAGACAAACAACGCGCCATTGAGATGTTCAAGAGGATTGCCACCGATTGCTACAACGAACGGACACGGGCAAACGCCTGCTTCCACCTGTATCAGATAGAAGAGGATCAATCCCTCCTGCAACAATGCCTCCAGGCAAACCCCTGCCACCGCTCGGCAGCTCAACAATGGAGCAGGCTTACGGGTGTTGACTACAGGCCATTGAGTTCATGCAGATACAATGTGTTTAACTGCAAGCGGTGTTATCTAAGGGCACCCTGATGATCGCAAGGAGCTAACTGATGCTTGTAAAACTACACCTTAATGGTACATAATAAAGATACAACTTAAATCTTTGATTTTTGAGGTAAATTATGCAGGCAATGAGTATCTCTGAAGGCCGTGAACGATTGTTTGAATTACGTGAGAAGGCTATTTCTGACAATGAAGAGTTTATTTTAACCCATAAAGATGGCAATATAGTATTGATTTCAATGGATGAATGGGAATCATATCAAGAAACTATGCGTTTATTCGGAGACATAGAGGCCTTAAAAGCACTACTGGAATCTTTTCAGAAACATGATTCTAAGACAAACCCTGGCAAGCCATCTGAGGAAGTCTTCTCAGATTTTGAAATATTGTGTTAAGTACATGGACATAAATACATTATATAACATTAGGATTGATAATTGTGGGGTCAAGGGGACTGGTCCCCTTGCAGGGGAGGTCTGAGGAGGGGGCGGCCAGGCGCCCTCCTTCTTTCTTTTTTTTTCTTGTATATCATTAATTATGCTTAGGAGCTTATAATGCGAGTATTATTTGCCAACGTCCCGTGGTACCAGACGGACGACACCGGCAGGGGATGGCGGGGGATACGCGCGGGGTCTCGCTGGCCTCACACGCTGCCATGCTACGGGGAGGATATGGTCGGCGGATATATGCCCTTCCCGATATTCCTTGCCACGGCCTGTGCGCTCTCTGCCAGGAGCGGCCTTGAGGCCGTCGTCAGAGACAGCATCGCTATGGGTGAGGGCTACGACGCCTTCTATCGCTACATCGAGGGGTTTAATCCTGATGCCGTCGTCATAGAGACCTCAACGCCCAGCCTGAGAAACGACCTCGAGGTCGCCAGGGCCATAAAGACGATCCTGCCCCAGACGATTATAATCTTTAGCGGCGTACACTTTGAGCTTCAACAGGAGGGTTTTCTATCAAGACATCGGGAGGTTGACTACGCCGTCTATGGTGAGTACGAGGCGCCGGTAAACGACCTGCTCATCGCCATCAGGGACTCAAGGGGACGGCAGGGCATTTTACCGCTGGTGCAGCCGCACATTGGCAACCTGCTCTACCGCGTGGGCGATGGCGTGGTAAAGAACCCCGCGCGCGCGCTGGTAGACCTGGGAGACCTCCCCTGGCCTCATCGCGAGGGACTGCCCTTTGAAAGCTACTACGATGGGGTGTGTGGCCTGCAGCGTCCGCAACTTCAGATAACCTCGACGCGCGGATGTCCGTTTGAGTGCATCTTTTGCGTGTGGCCTCAGGTTATGTATCACAGCAACAAGTACCGGATGCGTCCTGCCCATGACGTGGTGGAGGAGATCGCCGCAAACGTTGCCCTGCATCCCTACCGGAGCTTCTACATAGATGACGACACGTTTAACGTAAACCGTCGGCACGTCCTTGAGATGGCCAGGCTGATCAAGGAGCGTGAGCTGTCAAGCATACCGTGGGGGATAATGGCCCGCGCCGACCTGATGGATGAGCGGATGCTCGTGGCACTCAAGGATGCCGGTCTGTACAGCCTCAAGTACGGGGTTGAGTCGGCAGACCAGGCGGTGCTGGATGAGATCGGCAAGCGCCTGGACCTGGATCGGGTCAGAGAGATTATCCGTTTCACAAAGGAGATAGATATAAAGGTACATCTGACGTTCACGTTTGGCCTCCCCAGCGACACGGTTGATGGTATCGAGCGGACGATCGACCTGGCGTGCGGTCTTGTGGCCGATTCGGTGCAGTTTTCGATAGCCACGCCCTTTCCCGGCACTAAGATGTACGAGATGTATCAGGACAGGGGATGGATCACCACGCATGACTGGGACCGCTACGATGGCTCAAGGAGCGCCGTTTCGCGCACGGATCACTTCAGTGCCGAGGAACTAGAGCGTTTTGTGACTCTGGCCTATCAGCGGTGGGGCAAGGCAAAGGCCGGGCAGATGAGCGGGGAGTTCAGGACAGCGTTCAGGGACAGGTTAAGCGCAAGATTGATCGACGGAGCGCGGGTGTTGTTGCTTCAGTGTGCCACGTACACGTTGACGCAGGAGCTGCTCCGTCAGCTCAACGACATGTCCTACGAGGTACATCTCATGCTGCATGAGCGGTTTGTTGGCGTCTTTACCGGTCTGATTGCCCCGGAGCGGATGCACGTCTTTAGCAACACAGCCGATTTCAGGTATGAGCTGCTCCGCGATTTTGCCGCCACACTCAGGGAGAGGTATCAGTTTGGCGGCGTTGTGATCCCCTACAGTAATCCAAACGGCAGCGGCTACGACGAGGTGGAAAGGATCGCCTTAGAGGCTGGAGCCGTGATCATCGCGAGTGTCGGAAACGATGGCAGGATCGTTAAGTGAGAAAAATAAGAAGGGGGCGGCTCTTCTTAACCCTGACCCCCCCTGCAAGGGGTCCAGACCCCTTGACGCACCATAATCAAAATAGCTCCTTACAGTCACTGGGGCGCTACGTATTTTGTATCGGAAGTTCCATTTTGGAGCGCATAAGTTATCCCTATAAAGTCTTTATCATCAACATTCTATGCTACTTTAGCTCAAGATTGTTCGCACAAACAGTCCCCAACACTTCAGGTATTTGTATACCAAGCCTTTCTAACACTCTTTCAGCTATACCTACTGGTTTTACCACCCTCGTAATTATAGCGCGTTTCGATTGTATGCAATACAAAGAAAGAAGGGAGGGCTCTGCCCTCCCTCAGACCCACCCGCAAGGGGACCAGTCCCCTTGACCCCATAAAAGAGCCATGTATTCTGTAGTTAATCAAATCGAAACCTGCTATAAGTAAATATAATGACTTAAGGGTATTTTTTGGTCAAATTGTAGCCACTATGTATATAGATTACTCAACGGTAAAGACATCCAGTGGTAAAAGCCACACGAGGATATTGTTGCGTGAATCCATCGTGAGAATTGCAAAGTAAAAAAAACGTACATTATCCAACCTTACACATCTTTCTGGAAATATTATTCGTGTAATTAAAGACATGTTGGTAGGCACAGATAAACCAACAGAGAAAATATTGATAGAAACGAATAAGATGAGTGTGAAAACAGGATTAAAATTCGGTGCACTCTATGTGCTTTACGTTTTTATCAAACAACTTAAAATATAGCACGTTTCGATTGAATTAAATACAATATCCACAATGCCTAAACCATCCTGATATATCACTGTGATCTAT
>JADFXD010000065.1 GCA_015233725.1 Nitrospirota bacterium
CTCCTCAACGGGTACGTCAAGTACCTCAGCAGCCTCAACCGCGGCCTCAACCGCAGCCTTGAGTTCAGCAGCTACCCAGAACCTGCTTAATGCAATCAAATCCTTAAAAAGCTCCATAGCAGCCAGTTCGAGCTCAAACAGGGTTAATAGCCTGGTAAACATCACCGCGTGATGATTATATATATGTAATAATGGGTGGTGGTTAGCATCACCCATTATTATCCTATCTGCTAAAGAAGTATAACACCCCGCAACCAATGGAAATGGCCCTTAGAACAAGGTAAAGTGGCGAGAGAAGCCCAATGAGTCTATCTCTGGAAAAGGCAAACCTGACAAACCCCAGTGTCAGCAACACATACGCCGCAGCCAGGAACAAGGACACGTAGCAGAAAGGTTTATACGCTGGGGTGAGGGCCAGGAAAAACAGCAAGCCAAACACCGTCAATATCTGTAGCTTAAGGCTCTGTGGTGTGTAAGAGTCCTTGAGCATCTTCTGCGGGTAGCGCTTGTATACGACCATTCGCCAGTACCCGCGCCAGAACTTCTGCCTTGCGTATTTCAATATCGACGCTGGGTGGTTCAGGTGATGCACGATGGCGTTTGGGTTAAAGACCATCCTGTGACCTGCAATAGAGAGCCTGTAGGACAGATCGGTGTCCTCGTTGTTGGCACTCGAAAAGCCCTCGTCAAATCCGCCAATGGCCTCAAAGACCTCTCTCTTGATGGCCGCACAATAGGTGTCTATCATGTCTATAGAGGCAGCCTTTTTTAAGATTTCGTATCGCTCTTCAAACTCAACCTGAGCAAACCTCGACGTCAGTGACTCCTGTGTGTTCCCAGCGACTGTAAGGAGCGAACCTGACCCATAGACCCCTTTGACGGCGGCTATATCGGGGTTGTCAAATGGCCTTATCATCTCTTGTATCCATGCCTGGTCACAGACACAGTCCGAGTCGGTAAAGAGCAGGATGTCGCCGGAGGCCTCTCTGGCGCCGTGGTTTCTTGCCGATGCCGGGCCTCTGTTGGGTTGACGGTAGAGCCTAATCGGCAACCCCGCCAGTAGCTCAACCGTCGCGTCCCCGGAGCCATCGTCTACGACTATTACCTCGTAATCACCCCTGTCAAAGACCTGCCCCAGGACGCCCTCCACACACCTGACTATGGTGGATTGGGCATTGTACGCCGGTATGATAACTGATACCCTCACTTGTGATAACTCACCCCTAAGAAAAGAAAGGGGCGCCTGGCCGCCCCCCTTTAGAACCCCCCGCAAGGGGACCAGTCCCCTTGACCCGATAATGCGTGGGCTTGAGCTTGTGTTGTGGGGGGATTGCACAATTATTCATAATATTACCTGGATTATAGTTTTAATCTTGATGGCGCGCCTGAAGGGACTCGAACCCCTCACCGACTGCTTAGAAGGCAGTTGCTCTATCCTACTGAGCTACAGGCGCTTTGGTATAATAATGGTCGGGGCAAGAGGATTTGAACCTCCGACCCCCTGCTCCCAAGGCAGGTGCGCTATCCAAGCTGCGCTATGCCCCGAACCCTAAATCTAACCTGCATGACAGATATATTAGTCTAATATACACACAAGGCAAATGTCAACCATACAAATTGCCAGGTAGGGCAATCACATTATAAAATATTGATCCGTGCAGCTTCCTACGGTCGCAGTCAGGTATACAGTATGAGATAACGTGTACTTATTAAGGGGTCAAGGGGTCTGTGACCCCTTGCAGGGGGGGCCAGGTGCGACCTGGAGCGGTAAAGAAGCGCCGCCCCCTTCTTTTTTTTTGATTTTCTTATGCACCAAAAAAAATTAGCGCTTGACAAGAAACACTTAAATGGACTACCTTAGTAAGGTGGCATTAGTCACTTTAGCGCAAATATACTGACAAGTGTTAAGGAGGATGGCTTACAGATGGAAGGTGTTATTAACGGTAAGGCGAAGGAAGACCACCATCATCACCACGAGGTTGAGCTGAGCGTTTGGCCTCTTGTTGTAGCGGTGGGGGCGTTTCTGGTGCCCATGGCTTTTATGTTGGCCTATTCCTGGGGCGTGCGGTTTTTGGGACTGCTCGTAGCGGGAGTAGCGGTGGGTACTTTGGTTGTGGGGCTCTTTGGTTGGGTGCAGGAGGTACATAGCAAGAAACAGGACGGGGGGTTAAGCAAGATTGCCATCATGGTGTTTATCGTCTCTGAGGTAGCGCTGTTTGGTGGCCTGTTTGGTGGGTATCTCTATACGATGCTTCCAGAGGACATCTGGCCGCCAGCCAGTACACCTGCCGGGATACCACCTCTGGCCCTTGCCGTGCTTCTCAGCGTATTTCTCCTCTCATCAAGTGGCACTATGCACATGGCAGAGGAAAAAATAGAACATGGCGACCTTAACGGCTACAAGAGCTGGCTCATCTTTACCTTTATCCTGGGAGGGCTGTTTATAGCGTTTATGGGGCTTGAGTGGTACAAGCTCATCTCAGAAGAACACTTCAGCATATCAACCAATGCCTATGGGACATTCTTCTTTACCATTACCGGTTTTCATGGCTCGCACGTGATCGTAGGACTTATAATGCAGTTGTTTCTCGTAATACTGGCCTCGCAAAACAGGATCGGTAAAAAGAAACTCACCTTCAGTAAGGCAGCCGGGTTGTACTGGCACTTCGTTGACGTGGTGTGGTTACTGGTCTTCTCGCTCATGTATGTAGTTCCGTACTTTAAGGTTGGGCAGTAGGCAGATGCCTCTGAGGCTATCTGTCCTGTCGCTGTTAATCGCCGTAGGGGTCTTTGCGACGAGCGCCCTTGCAGCGCCGATCCTAACGGAAAAGACTGACTTCGACCCCGCGGTCTTAAAGATCAAGGAGGATGATTTCCTGGGCAAGGTCGTACCTGATATAAAGATGACCGATGGCACTGGCAATGCCTTTTCACTCAGTAAGTACAGGGGTAAGCCGCTGATCCTCTCTATCATATATTTCAGGTGCGTATCATCCTGTCCCGTTTTAAATGAGGGGCTCTCCGAGGCCTTAAGCAGCATAGGTCTGAGGCTAGGCGATGACTATAACGTCATAACCCTCAGTATCGACGACAAAGAGAAGCCAACCGACGCTCAATGGTTTCGCAAAAACCTCACGGTAAAGATGAAGGACAAGCTACCTCAGAACTTCAACAAGTGGGTGTTTGCTATCGCTGATGCCGCCGAAATCAAGAAGATTACCGATGCCGTTGGCTACAGGTTCTTTTACTCAACGCAGGACAAGCTGTTTGTTCATCCCAACGTATACGTCTTTCTATCGCCGGAGGGGATGATAACCAGATACATCTTCGGGCTGTACCCACCATCCATTGACGTACGGCTTGCCCTTGTGGAGGCAGGAAGGGGCAAGGTCGGAAAGACGCCTCTGTTAAATTCGGTCGCCCTGGCCTGTTACAAGTATGATGCTGCCATCGGTGGATACAGGGTAAACCTGGAATTACTCATCGCCGCTACAGGGGTATTTGTGGGTTTGCTTACCGCGTTAGGGGTGTTTCTGTACTGGAGAAGTTTAAAAAAACGAAAAGCAAAAGAGGCTGATTTTTCAGCCATAAAGACTTAGGAGGTTACAGAGAATGTTAAGGACTTTTTTGAGCAGCCTTTTGACCATGTTCTACATCCTCGCCCCTTACGTGGCGGTGGCGGCCAGGGAGGCCTCAGACCCTGTTGATGGATGGAATCGGCACTTCAAGGTATGGCTTGTAGTCTCGGCCGTGATCTACCTGGTAGTGACCATACCGCTTGTCTACTTCGTGATAAGGTACAAGAGGAGGTCAAAAAACGAAGAGGGCGCCTATATCGAGGGCAATGTGGGTCTGGAGATACTCTGGACTGTCATCCCCCTGGTGGTAACAATACTCCTGGGGACGCAGTCATGGGCCCTGTTTAACGACTACCGCAAGACACCAAAGGACGCCTTTGAGGCCAGGGTCATAGCCTCGATGTACAAGTTTGAGATGATATCCCCTGAGGGGATCCACACCACTAACGAGTTGAGGGTACCCGTAGGACATGTCAAGCTCACTATGACCAGTACGGATGTCACCCACGACTTTGCCGTGCCAACCTTCAGGGTGCGCGAGGATACGGTGCCAGGACAGACCACGCACCTGTGGTTTAACGCAAAGACGCCTGGGACCTATCCGGCATACTGTGCCGAGTTCTGCGGCAGTGGCCATTCCAGGATGCTCGCCAAGGTGATCGTCATGCCAAAGGAGGAGTACGCAAAGTGGGCCAGGGAAAACAGCGCAGGTGAGGCCGCTAATATCGCACCGGAGGAAAAGGGTAAAAAGCTCACAGAAAACCTGGGCTGCACGGGCTGTCACACCATCACTGGAGAGAGTGCCACCGGTCCCACGTTTAAGGGGCTTATGGGCAGCTCGGTAACACTCATCGATGGCAAGACACTCACCGCCGATGACGCGTTTATCAAGACAAAGATCAAAGACCCCAAGTCTATGCAGGTCAAGGGCTTTGACCTGCCGATGCCACCCAATAACCTCAGCGACGCCGAAATCGAGGCCATAACAGCATATCTGAAGACGCTTAGGTAAAAAACATATAAGGAGGTAATACTTTATGTCTAAGGAGCCAACTGGCTTTAAGTCGTGGTTATTTACAACTGACCACAAGAAGATCGGTATAATGTACCTGTTCACGTCGATGGTGTTTTTCGTTGTTGGCCTCTTGCTGGCCATCGTGATGAGGACGGAGATGCTTGACCAGACCAGGCAGGTCATTATCGACGCAAAACTATACAACGTGGCCTTTACCATTCACGGGGCCGCGATGGTGTTGTTCTGGATGATCCCCATATTGCTTGGTTTCTTTGCCAACTACCTCATTCCTCTTATGATAGGGGCGCATGACGTGGCCTTTCCGCGTCTCAATGCCCTGGCTTACTGGCTCTACGTGGGGGCAGGTCTGATAGCGGTGTGTGCGCTCATCCTACCAGGCAGACTGGATATAGGTTGGACTGGATATCCTCCGTACTCGATTGTAGGAGGGGCCAACACAGCCTTTTATGTCTTTGCCGTACACCTGTTGGGTGCCTCAAGCATTGCCGGGGCAGTGAACTTCATAACCACGATAATTACATTGAGGGCGCCCGGGATGACCTGGGGCAGGTTGAACCTGACCGTATGGGGACTCTTTGGCGCCTTTATAATCCAGCTCGTGGGTATACCCGTGTTGGCCGCTGCCGTAACGCTGCTGCTGTTTGACAAGTACCTCGGAACCAGCTTCTATGACTCCTTCAAGGGTGGCAATCCGATCCTGTACGAGCATCTGTTCTGGTTCTATGGCCACCCTGCCGTTTATGTTGTCGCTCTGCCGGTCTTTGGCATAGTCTCTGACATCATCTCAACCTTCGCACGCAAGAAGATATACGGCTACACGAGCATGGTCATCGCCATTATGATCATAACGGTGTTGGGATTTGAGACGTGGGTGCATCACCTCTACGTGGCCGGGACGCTGGACTGGGTACGTGTGTTGTTTATGTGGGGAACCATCCTGATTGCCGTGCCAACGGGCATCAAGGTCTTTAACTGGCTTGCCACGCTGCACAAGGGCTCTATTGAGCTGACCGCGCCGATGCTCTATGCCCTGGGGTTTATATCGCTCTTTACAATTGGCGGTGTAACGGGTATCGCAAACGGTCTGTTGGGCTTTGACATTCACGTGCATGACACGCACTGGGTCGTTGCTCATTTTCATTACGTGTTGGCCCTGAGCATGTCGATGTTGTGTCTGGGCGGGATATACTACTGGTTTCCGAAGTTCACGGGCAAGATGTATAACGATGGTCTTGCGAAGTTCGCCTTCTGGTTGACGCTCATTGGGGCGATGATTGCGTTTCTGCCGCAATTCCAACTGGGCTATGACGGCATCCCCCGCAGGTACTGGAAGTTGCCCGTTGAGTATACCACGCACATGAGGATTGCCTCGATATTTTCTTACATCGCGATCCTTGGATTTTTCCTGACCATCTACAACTTCATACACTCGGCCATCAAGGGCGCCCCGGCTCCAGCCAATCCGTGGGGATCGAGGTCGCTGGAGTGGCAGATACCGTCACCACCGCCATTCTACAACTTCGATGAAATCCCCGTCATCACTGAAGGTCCATACGAGTACGGTAAACCAAAGTAACACAAAAAAGAGAAAAGAAAAAAAGGGGGGCGGAGCCGTCCCCCCCTTGACCCCTTAATGCTCGATCCTGGTACCTATATTCATGCTATTGTGGATTTTTTTGCGATATTGTATAATTAGAGTATGAGTTTAATAGCCGTACCAAAGGTCTTAAAAGAGAGGCTTGGGGAAGAGGCCACGGATGTCTTCATCCGGTTAATAAATGAGGCTGGGATTGACACAAGGAAAGAGCTTGCTACCAAGGAAGATGTCTCCAGGCTCAGGGATGACTTGCGTAGAGTAGAGGCTGGTCTCAAGGAGGATATGCTCAAGCTGGAGGCCAGGCTCAAGGATGGCATGAATAAACTGGAAGTCAGGTTCAAGGATGACATGAACAGGCAGGGAGCCAGCTTCAAGGATGATATTCACAGATTAGAGGCTACTTTGTTCAAGATGGAAGCAGGCATCAGGGAAGATATGCATAATCAGATAGCCGAGCTGGTTAAGGTAGTAACTAAACTGAGTGAGACCGTAATCAAGGTAAAAGGCGATTTGACATACATCAAATGGATTATGGGCACCCTGATACCCATAGTGGTTGGTATTTTGGTTAAACTCTTATTCAGGTGAGGTCTTCCGTGCCACACTTGGCCTACCTGACCTGCTCGCGGACGAGGCGGATCCCCTCCCACGCCGGAAGTTTGCCCTCGATCCTGGCGATGGTCAGTTGGCTCCACAGGCACAAGTGTTATACACATATACAAACGTGGATTTTATTTCAATAAATCAGAATCAAATTTTTCCCCATACACCTTTTTTAATCCATAAATTGCAGCTTCTTTAGCTCTAAGCTCTGCAATTGCCTCCTTACCTCCCATTAATTGTTCAATTTGAAGGCGAATGAAATTCTTCCACAGGGTAAGGGTCTCGTGGTCTGGGTTATCTGGGTCTATATCACAAGCCTTGGTGCAATCAGCGATAGCCCTGTCGTAGTCTCCTTTTTTAACCCGAGCCATACCACTTTTAATGTACTCCCCAGGTTGTTTAAAAAAACCAAGAAATCCCATAACAGCCTCCACATTTAATTCTTCTAAAACTTCTTACACTTTTTAGATCTAAAGTAAAGCATATAGAATAATAACAAAAAAACAATTTGTCAATGCTCAAATTTGTATTATATTCCTAAGCATCTCCTCTGGATGGATTAGGCTGTAAGGGTTGTGTTTAATCAACCCACTGTCAACACACCCTTATGGGGTCAAGGGGTCTGGTCCCCTTGCAGGGGGTTCTAAAGGGGGGCGGCCAGGCGCCCCTTTCTTTCCTTGTTGCTATTGTGGCTGGTTGTGGTGTAATATAGAGTACATGATTATACCAGAGAGCAATAGAGGTCTTGTGAAAGGGTGGTTGATCCTTGGGGTGGCGTGCCTGTTGTTTGCGGGCGTGCTGGCAGGACTGCTGGTCGTCTCAAGGACGCCGTATGTGCAGAACGTGATCCCGTGGCTGGATTTCTTCCACACCGCCCTGGTGGTGCACGTGGACCTTTCGGTGCTGATATGGTTTGTGGCCTTTGCCGGTGTCCTGTGGAGCATGTATGGCGATAGTTCGATGATGGCGCCGGGGGTTGCCGCACTGGGGATTGCGAGTGTGGGGGCGTTGGTGATCGCCGCATCGCCATTTGTGGGGGCAAAGAATCCACTGATGAACAACTATGTCCCGGTCCTTGACGACCCGATCTTCCTGACTGGTCTGGGGATTTTCTTTGTCGGGTTTGTGCTCCTGGTGGCGCGCAGTGTTATCACGTTGCCGATTTTAAGGACACTTAGAGATAGGGCTGAATACGCGCAGACGAGGTTTGGCCTTAGCGCTGCTGCTTTGGTGGCGGTTGTGGCCATTGCCTGCTTTATACTCTCGATACGCAGCATCCCTGAGGGCACCAGGGGGCTAAGTTACTATGAGCTGGCCTTTTGGGCGGGTGGACACATCCTGCAGTTTATGCACACGATGGTGATGATCGTGGTATGGTTCCTGCTTGCAAGGGTGATCATGCCGGAATTTAGGGTCAATCGCTGGTTGTCGATAGGGTTGTTTGGCTTTATCTTGACTGCTGCGGTGTGTTCGCCGATTATCTTTCTGATCTACAGCACTGAGTCCGCGGCCCATCGCGAGATATTCACGGAGTTGATGGAGTATGGGGTGGGGCCGTCAGTGGTGGTCAGCGCCGTCTTGATCGTGATGGCGATTGTCTCCAAGGACAAGGCCCCCGATACAAGACACCTGTTGGCAGCCCTGTTGAGCTCGATCTCCCTGTTTGCAGCCGGCGGGATAATCGGGTTTTTGATCGAGGGGGTCAATGTGATAATCCCTGCTCACTATCACGGTGTCATAGTTGGCGTAACGCTGGCCTACATGGGGCTTACCTACTATCTGCTGCCCCAGCTTGGCTACGGAAGGCCTTCCTACAGGCTTGCGCAGCTTCAGGCTTACGTCTATGGCGGTGGTCAGTTGTTGCACATCACTGGCCTGGCCCTGGCGGGGGGCTATGGGGTGCAACGCAAGGTGGCAGGGGCCGCGCAGGGACTCGATTCGATCAAGAAGCTGATCAGCATGGGGTTGATGGGTCTTGGCGGGATGATAGCGGTGATCGGCGGGGTAATGTTTCTTGTCGTTACCATCTCCGCGATAAGGGGCAAGGGGTAGCATCGCAATCACAAGGGAAATGGGCTATAATAAGGCCTAAATAAATATATCTGTTTAGGGGTCTTGCAAGAGACTCATAAGACAGCAAAGGAAGGATATATGCAAAAGAAGGTAAGGACGTTGTTGTTAGTGGCTAGCGTTACATGGCTAGCTGTGGTGTCTCTAAGTACTAGTGCGATGGCTATAATGATAGGGTTGACTAACGAGGACCTCACAAGGCAATCTTCACTGGTGGTTATAGGCAATGTAGTGGATAAGAGCTCGTATTGGAATGCGGATAGGACTACAATTTATACAGGGGTCTCGATAGCCGTTAAGGAGGTAGTCAGGGGTAATGAGGCGCCACAGACGTTGACCCTCCAGTATGAGGGAGGAGAGGTTGGAGATATTGGGTTGAGGGTATCCGATACGCCACAATTTGAAAATGGCGAGGATGTCCTGTTGTTTCTCAAGCGCCTCCCGAGCGTTGTCGGTGAAAGGTCCTCTGAGGCAGCCCAGCCCTTTTACGTGGTTGGCAGTGGTCAGGGGAAATACTCTATAGAGATGAACGCCATTGCCACACGAGGTGGATTCTCTATAGTAAACGACAACAAGGGCAAGGCCTTTAAGAACGTCATCCCGTTAAACGAACTTAAAGAGCAGATAAGGAGCGTACAATGAAAGGAATGATAGCAAAGAGACACGCTTGTTTATTGATTGTCGTTTTTCTCCTCATGCTCAGTACCAATGTGTATGGCTATGGGGTATGCAAGACCAGCGGTGGAGCCGAGATAAAGTGGAGCACACCTAACGCAACTTACTATATCAACCCAGCCTCAGGGCCTTCGGGGGCATTGAGCGCATTTCAGGCGGCCCTGCAGACATGGTCGACGGTTCCAACCTCGAAATTTTCCTACACCTACGGAGGCACTAGCGCATCAACAACCTACGATACAACCGACGGAATGAACCTAATCTTGTTTGGGACGTTTTCGGACCCAAGCTATAGCAGCACGTTAGCGTTAAACCAGCACTGGTTTAATCCCTCAACTGGACAGACAATTGAGGCCGACATAAAGTTTAACCTTGCCTTTACCTGGGCAACCGACGGGTCAGCGAGTAACTATGACGTCCAAAATGTAGGTACCCACGAGCTGGGCCATTCCCTATGCCTGATAGATTTGTACAGCAGCGCTGATACTGAAAAGACAATGTATGGTTATGCGGCTCCGGGAGAGACAAAGAAGAGGTCACTGGATCAAGACGACATTAATGGCATCTCCTACCTGTACCCCGGTTCATCAACGCCGGCCCCCACACCAACCCCAACGCCCACGCCGACTCCGACACCGACTCCAGTTGGGAAGCACGTTGATCGTGATTTCAACGGCGATGGCAAGAGCGACATCCTATGGCAAAACACCTCATCAGGGCAAGTGGCCATTTGGCTTATGAGTGGGACTGCGATTTCAGTTACCGGCTCTCCGGCAACCTTAACCGACCTGTCATGGCAGGTTCAAGGCGTTGGCGACTTCGATGGCGACGGTAAGAGTGACATCCTGTGGCAAAACACCTCAACAGGGCAGGTGGTTATCTGGCTCATGAATGGTACTACGATCTCAAAGGGTAGCTCTCCGGCAACCTTAACCGACAAGGCATGGAAGGTTAAAGGCGTTGGCGACTTCAATGGCGACGGTAAGAGTGACATCCTGTGGCAAAACACCTCAACAGGGCAGGTAGCAGTCTGGCTCATGGATGGTGCTACGATCTCAAGCAGCGGCTATCCGGCAACCTTAGCCGACCTGTCATGGCAGATTCAAGGTATTGGCGACTTCAATGGCGACGGTAAGAGTGACGTCCTGTGGCGAAACACCTCAACAGGGTTGGTCGCAGTATGGTTTATGAATGGGATTGCTATTTCAAGCGGCGGTTATCCGGCAACCATAGACCTGTCATGGCAGATTAATGGTGTTGGTGACTTTAATGGCGACGGTAAGAGTGACATCCTGTGGAGAAACACATCATCTGGGCAGGTAGCAGTATGGCTTATGGATGGTAATAATATTTCAGTCAGCGGTTCTCCGGCAACCATAGACCTGTCATGGCAGATTAATGGTGTTGCCGATTTCAGTGGCGACGGTAAGGGTGACATCCTGTGGCGAAACACAGCATCGGGGCAGGTAGCCGTGTGGCTTATGAATGGGACTAATATTTCAAGCTTCGGCTCTCCGGCAACCATAGACCTGTCATGGCAGGTTAAGTAAGGACCAGGTATATAGCAATGCAAGTCCTTAAGGATTTAGTCGAAATCGTGATGCACCTCGATAAGCATCTCTACGATCTCGTAAGCAGCTATGGCAGTTGGACATATGGCATCTTGTGCCTCATTGTCTTTTGTGAGACAGGTCTGGTAGTGACCCCGTTTCTGCCGGGGGACTCGCTGCTCTTTGCGGCGGGGGCGCTGGCAGCCATTACACCGATGAGGGTTCACTGGCTGCTTATCCTGTTAAGCCTGGCCGCGATAATTGGCGATACGGTCAACTACTGGATAGGCTATAGCGTTGGACCAAGGGTGTTTAATAAGCAACACTCGCGACTGTTCAACAAAGGGCACCTGGAGAGGACCAGACGCTTTTACGAAAAATACGGGGCAAAGACCATCATCCTGGCACGCTTTGTCCCCATCATAAGGACGTTTGCGCCGTTTGTGGCCGGCATCGGCAGTATGACATACGCCCGCTTTATTACCTACAACGTCATTGGCGGACTGCTGTGGATATCGATCCTGCTTCTGGGGGGGTATTTCTTTGGAAACATCCCCGTTGTGAAAAAGAACTTTACCATTGTCATCTTTGCGATTATCATAATCTCAGTGATGCCGGCTGTCTACGAGTATCTCAACGGCAGGTACAGAAGGTCAGCCTGACACCACCATAGAGATGAAAGTCGCATATAAGTATCTACCCGTAATTAGTTATATACAAGAAGAGGGAAAGAAGGAGGGACGCCTGGCCGCCCCCTCCTCAGACCTCCCTTGCAAGGGCACCAGTGCCCTTGACCCCGTAATGCTCAATCCTGGTGTTACAAATATTTATACCCAGGTACTTACCCCTGGCTGGGGCTGGTTAATGTCTCTGTTGACGACTCTGATGTTATCTCTGATGCCTTGGCCACTCCTTGGGGCCGATACGTCGCACCCCTACAGCTTGCAGGAGCTTTATCGGTATGCCCTGCAGAGCTCAGAGGCAATCAAGATATCGCAGGAGGATATCTATATCGCACAGCAGCAAAGGACCAAGGCCATCGCGGCCATCATGCCAAGGATTTCGGCCTTTTCCCTCTACACGCAGTACAACCGTGACAGGCTCGTCCCCGGGGGGATGGTGCTGCAGCCAAACTCATCCATGAGCAACGGCATCAGCCTGGATGAGAGCCTCTCTCTAGGCGGCAAGGAACTCAAGACGATCGATATGGCCCAAAAGTCAGTCGAAAAAAGCATCAACGACTACGACTCCGTCACCGAGGGATACCTCTACAGCATCGCTGGGGCCTTCTACGACTGCCTGAAGGCAAAAAAGGCCATCGATATAGCCCAGGCAAACGTCGAGCGACTCACCCTCTATCGTGACGCCGCCAAGACCAAGCTGTCAGCCGGTGAGCTAACAAGGACCCCCCTCCTGAGGGCCGAGGCAGAACTCTCAACCGCCATGACCGAGGCGCTGCAGGCACAAAACGATATGAGGATCAAGAAGGCCACATTAAAAAAACTCGCAGGCCTCACCGATGACTTTGACGTCAGAGACGACCTCCCCACAGCACACGACCTCGCCAACTGTCTCACAGACGACGTCGAGTGTCTCATTCAGACCGCCTTTAACAGAAGAAGCGAGCTCAAGTCCTACGCCGCGCAAAGGGAGATTGCCCAAAAGACCATAGAATCCGCAAAAAGCGCCTATTGGCCGACGTTGTCCATCGAGGGCGTCCTCGTGAAAAAGGACGACAACCCCGGTTGGTTGTTCAACAACGTCGAGACCGCCTACGCGACCATCACATTGACCCTCCCACTCTACGAGGGCGGAGTCAGGCAGGCCGATCTCAAGGAGGCCAGGTCAAGGCAACGACAGAGCGAGCTGGCCATCGAAAATCTAAAAAAGACCATATCCCTCGACGTCGAAAGCTCTTACCTGACCTATCTGACCCAGCAAGGCGTCATAGTCTCCCTCAAGGAGACCCTTGCCTACGCCACCGATAACTACTCAAGCGTAAACAGGCAATTCGACGCCGGCCTCGCGACAAGCCTCGACGTCATGGATGCCAACAACCTGTTGGTAACCTCTCAACGCAAGCTCTCAGAGGCCATATACGGCTACGAACTTGCCTACCTGACACTAAAACGCTCCATAGGCATACCGTTAAACGCAATCGAGCATCCATTCGTATATAATTAATTATGGTCAGGTACTTACCTAAAAGGGGATAGTTGTTTACAACATTGCTCTATTCAATGCTGAATCTTGTCTGTTTTACTGTTTGTTGTGCCAGCAGGATATGATGGTTCTACCGTAAGGAGTTTTTTTATTTCTCCTTCTTCTGTGCTCCAGTTGACGGGGCCGAAGTAGAACTTTGCGATGGTTCCATTTTTATCGATCAGGAAGGTCATTGGCTGTGCGTAGACATTGTATTTTCCGCGTGAGACCTTTCTGTCGGCATCCAGTAGGATAGTGAAGTCAAAGGGGGTCTTCCTGAGGACATCCTCCACTGGTTGTGGAGAGTCATCCATGGCGACGGCTAAGACGACAAGTCCGTTTGCCTTAAACTTATTATAGAGGAGGTTCATGGAGGGGAGCTCCTCTATACAGGGAGAGCACCACGTGAACCAGAAATTTAACATCACCACCTTGCCCCTTAATGCAGATAAGGACACGGTGTCTCCCTTTATTGTTTTAAGTGAGAAGTCCGGGGCATGGCTTCCCACCATGCCTTCCGACAGCCACGGCGCCGGCGGTTGCCCCCAGGCTATGGCGCTGTGCATCATCAATAATGCCAGTATGACTATCATCATTGCTCCTGATACCGAACTCTCAGATTTGCTCATATCTTTTCCTTTCAGAAGACGTCATATCACGCGCTGATACAACCAAAACACTACCACCCTTCTTGTATATAAAGAAGACTATAAGATGGCGCCCATCGCTTGTCCGACCCATTGCTGAATAAAAATTCTCACCAATGCGATGCCCTTTCTCACCTATATCTATACTTATTATACCCTTTTATATAAAAAAACAGGAATAGCTCGACTTTGGGTTTGGATTAGAAGAACCCCTTCCCTTTTATTATGTTGTCCCGAAGCACCACCAGGGAATCTCCTCTGATCTCGCTTTTAAGGTTTATTGGGGCACAACCCGTGGCATCGATCCAGACCTCGTCGGCCAGTCTGTACTTTTTACCACACTCATTGCATACTATATAGTTTTCCGATACCGTATATCCCTTCTTGTATCTGTAACAGGTGTAACAGGCATCGAAGTAGGTATGAAGATTGCCCGCGCCATCCATCCGTATAAAGAAATTTATGTTTGTCCCCTTATACCTGTATGTGTAAAAATGTACACTACCATCTCTAACGGCCTTGAGCAAAAAAGTGACCTCGCCATTTTTGTCCTTTACGACCTCGTGGGTAACAGCCCCACTGTTGCATCCACCAAGGATAAGAGAGAAGATAAGTATCCGGACATATTTATACCACTTAGGATTGGGCATTAAGGGGTCAAGGGCACTGGTGCCCTTGCAGGGGAGGTCTGAGGAGGGGGCGGAGCCGCCCTCCTTCTTCTTTTTCCCCAAAGATGCCTTTGTTCATGACGTAGTGTTTTGTGCATTGCCTGGCTATATCTGAGGCGTGGGTGACGATTATGAAGGTTACGCCTTTTTCCTTGTTTATGGATTTAAAGAGGGAGAGCATATCTGCCTCGGTCTCTTCGTCGAGGTCTCCGGTTGGCTCGTCGGCGAGGACGATCTCGGGATCATTGACAAACGCCCTTGCGATGGCGACCCTGCGCTGTTGTCCGCCGCTTAATTGGTAGGGATAGGAGCCCTTCCTGTCCCCCAGGCCGACCTTATCCAACAGGGAAGCGGCATAGTCAACGGAGAGGCCTTTGCCGAAAAGGGTTGGCAGCAGGACATTCTCCAGGACGTTTAAGGTTGGTATGAGGCTGGTAAACTGAAATATAAAGCTCATTTTTTTATTTCTTAGCTCGGAAAGCGCGTTATCGCTTATAGACCAGATATCTGTGCCACCTATGGCAACGGTGCCATGCTCGGGCCTCGTGAGTCCTCCGATAAGGCTCAACAGGGTGGTCTTACCACTTCCGGAGTGGCCTACTATGGCAATCATCTCTGCCTTGCTCACGGCGAGGGAGACACCTTTTACTGCCTCTATGGTCTCCTTTCCGATCTTGTACGTCTTTGTGAGATTGTTGACCGCGATCATTCTCCACCTCGTATCTGGGCGTATGGCTCCATCCTCATAGACCTCAAGGCAGGCTGAAGCGCCGCAATACAACCCGTTAGTAGCGAGATCAAGATGCAGACCAGGGCAAGGACTACAAAGTCCATGGGGCTGGGCCACATGTATGGTACACTGAGTAAGGCCTTGATCTTCTCTTGAAAGATAAACAAGCCAAGTCCGCCCAGGGCAACGCCTATGACCCCTCCGCTTAAGGATAAAAACGACGCCTCATAAATAAGAAGACTAAATATATCTTTTCTCTTGGCCCCTACTGCTCTCAATATACCAAACTCCCTCTGTCTTTCGTTTACAATCATAGAAAAAACCACGCCTATTAACATTACAGACATAAACCAGAGTACTCCAATAATGTAGAGTATACTCTTTAAGAGGGCAAACAGTTGTTTTCTTACGGCGGCTATAACGTCCTCCGACACTATTGCCTTGACGTTTGGGATGTCGTGCTCTATGAAGATTGCGACCCTCCTGGGGGCGTATTCCTCGCTGACCTGAACCAGCACTGTGGATATCTTATTGTTGAGGTTGTCAAATATCCTCACGTCTCCCTTATCGGTCTTTGCCACCATGTCCTTAAAGGAATCTATCGTAACGTACATGGCTTTATCTATAAATTCCATACCGGTCTGTTCGAGCATGCCTACGATGCTGAATAGCTTGCCATAGAGAGCGGCCGTTACACCAGGGGTATAGGCGGATATGGCCCTGCCCATTATAGCCTCGTCTCTTCCAAGGGGTTTTTTCAATCCCTGCACAAGCCAGGGGGTTATAGTGAAGTCTCTATCGGGCTCAAAACCCACGATAAACAAGTCCCCTGTGTCGCAGCAGCGATAATGTGAGGATTTTATAAAGAGCTGACCTGCGACCTTTTTTACTCCTTTGATTTTAGCGACCTTATCCTCTATATCTTTATCCATGTAAAAGGTTGAGGGCTTTCCAGCGAGGAGGGTCATTCTTGCCACGCCCTCTGACTCAGCGGGTACTACCATTATGTCGGCACCTAGGCGTTTGGTGCTTTTTTGAAGAGACGTCTCTACGCTATCCATAATAGTCGTGACGACAAATAACGTCCCGGCTACAACTGTAACGCTCAAAAGCAGGGCTATTGTTCGGAACAGCTTCCGTCTAAGGTTTTTTCCTGCCAGTACAGCCAGATTCATTGTTTAAATTCCTTAATTATTGGAAAATGTGTAAGGCGGCAAACCTTACACATTCCAGATTTGTAGAGTTATTTCGGTTTTTTACCGCTGGTATTCATCTCTGCCGAGGCAGGTATCTTTTTCTGATCCCAGTTGACATCTATTGCACAGAGGAAAGGCCTTCCCTCATCCGCGGTCTTTGGTATAGTAAGGCTCATCGCTGCGTGGCATTTCTTGCATGCTGAATATTCCTTCACAACCCTCTTGGTAGTGGTATCCAGTACGACGATTGCGCTGTCATCCTGTTCGGGTATCTGTCTTACCGACACGAAGGCATATTTACCGTCCTTGGAGAAGTCCACGTCATGGGGGTTGCCGCCAATTATCACTCTATCAATAACCTTGTTTGATGTTGTATCAAGTATGGTTACTGCCCCTGGGACGGCACCGTCGGAATCTGCATATCCAACTCCAATGGGCTCTCCGTTCTTAAGCTCTGCACCGTCGGATTGCCATAGCTCTGTCGTGCCAGGTCTAAACCTTGCCCTATGAATGAAGGCGCCAGCATCTTTGATCTGTCCGGTGACCTTCTTTGTCTTTACATCCAAGATGCTTACAAATCCACCTGGCATATCGGAAATATAAGCCGTTTTACCGTCCTTAGAAAAGTTTATCCCGCAAATAGACTTGCTTACAGGGAAACTGTCCGCTAACTTATGCGTCTTCGGATCGTAAACATACACGTTACCATCGTCCATGTCGGAGACCCATATCATACCGTCAGGGGCTATGGCCGAACCACAATGCTTTTTCCCCAACTTCATCCACTCAGTCTGCTTACCGCTTGCTACGTCTATCTCTTTGGCAAAACCATCAAGTGAAAACACATACATGGTCTTACCGTCCTTAGACAACTGTACTGTGTCCGAGGGTTTGCCGTGAGCGTAACGAGCAACATCTCCAGTAGCCAGATCCACTACAGCTATGTGTCCACCATGTCCCTGTATATAAGCTATGCCAGAAAACGATGGTTCCGCTGCATAAGCAAAAAATGCCCCACCCATTACTAAGGTTAACGCCAACGCTACTATAAACAAACGCCTTTTCATATACCCATTTCTCCTTATTTTTTCTTGATTGTCCTTAATATACCATCACATATGTGAAATACCTAGTCCTTACTCCTGAGCTTACATCCTTATCATGTCAATTACCCGCTACATCACCACACTTTCTTCTATACATATATTTATGCCAATTTAGTATTATAACATTATGACATAAAAAAGCAAGTATCTTTTTATCTTTCAGCAATTCAGACAACAGAAACAAAATTGGCATATAGAGAATTACTGACTGCTGCCATCCAAGCGACAAGCCTCCGCGGTAAGGGGTAAAGGGGTCCATGACCCCTTGCAGGGGAGGTCTGAGGAGGGGGCGGCCAGGCGGCCCTCCTTCTTTCTCTTTTTTTCTCTCTTTTCTTTTTTTTAAAGGCCTATAATATTGATTTTATGAGCGAGACACCCGGCACCGAAGCCGTTGTCTATGTTCATCACGGCAATCCCTGGGACGCAGGAGTTGAGCATTGCAAACAGCGCGGTCAGACCACCGAGGTTTGTGCCATAGCCCTGAGAGGTCGGCACTGCCACGACCGGCTTCGACGTCAACCCCCCGATGACGGAAGGCAAGGCGCCCTCCATCCCCGCGACAACCACAATGACCCGCGCCTCATCAAATAACCGCATGTTACCGATGACCCTGTGCAACCCCGCCACCCCGATATCAAAGATGCTCCGACAGGTACTGCCTAAAAACGTTGCTGTCAACGCCGCCTCCTGCGTCACGGCGATATCCGACGTCCCCGCCGAGACAACGAGGATATCCCCTTTGCCATCAGCGGGCGCTCCAGCCATAATAATGCGCGACTGGGGATAAAATAGTGCCTCCTCTATCGCAATCCGGCTAAAGACCTCCTCGCTGGTGCGGGTTACGAGGACCCGACCACTGTTGTCATAGAGCCTACGCGCTATTTCGATGACCTCGTCAACACTCTTGCCCTGCCCATAGACCACCTCCGTAATTCCGCTGACCAGTTGCCTGTGATGGTCTATCTTGGCAAACTCTATATCCTCGTAGGGCAGGTGTCTGAACCTGTTGAGCGTCTCATCCAGGGTGCTCTTGCCCTCCTTGAAGGCCAGGAGCAGTTGTTCAACGACGTGCCTGTCCACACTTAGAATTCCTTACGTAGTTGCCGGCTCATAAGCTCGTTGACGGCCTTTGAGGGGCTCTTTCCCTCGTGGATGACCC
>JADFXD010000066.1 GCA_015233725.1 Nitrospirota bacterium
GGTGTTCTTTTGATAACTAAAGTTGAAAACTGAGTTTATGCGTAGGCTCTATAGACTAAAAAGTAGTTAACAGTTCAGGAAAACGGCATAATACTAGCAGCGCTTAATAAGGTTAGGTATAATTGACCAAGTCAAATGCAATAGTATTATTCTACTACTAGATCAAGCCAGTGTTTTTCTAACTCAGTGTTTGTTAGTATCTCAATAGGCGCTTTATCTTTGCGTTTTCCTCCACTGTATCTTCTATGATTATGATAAAACATTATTAAATTAAGCGTTTCTTGTGTAATCTGTCCTCTTGAAGTATTTAGAAATGGGCGAATATAAGAATTATGGGGTCAAGGGGGCCAGTCCCCTTGACCCCATAAAAGTGATACGTATTTTGTATTTAATCCAATCGAAATCTGCTATATTAACAAAATTACTCTTTTTAGAAAGCTATTTACAAATCAACTATGATTTTTTCATCTTGAAGCCTTTGACACATCATGACTTTGTAGTTTATGCGTAGGCTATATAATCAGCGCGGACGGCATGCAAATAGTTAGCATTAGTTGTGATAACACTATATGTATATTGGATATTGCCACAGGTAGGCTGACTAAAGCTTCTAAAGGACACGGTTATGATGTTATCAGTGACGACTATGTTACCAGTGTAATAAACAATGCGAATGGTAAGGAAATCATTCGCAGTAATATGAATATACTACTCATATGGGATATGGCCGGCAATCCTCTTAACACACTTGAAGGACACGTCGATATTGTTATAACTGTGGCAATTAGCGCGGACGGTAAGAAAATAGTTAGCGGCAGCCGTGATAGCTCCATCAAGGTCTGGGATGAAGGCACTGGCAGGCTCATCTGGACGACCAACCAGCGCCTCTACTGTGAAGGTATGCAGTTCGACGGCGTCACGTGGCTGTCGGATGTCAATCGGCGACTGCTCGTGCAACGTGGTGCGATTGACGGCTAACCTCAAGCGAGCAAACCACCCTCGCCCCCCAGACAAGCCTCCAAATCTGCCGTAGCCGGCCGACCCTCCACCACCCCCAACTCAACCACCAAACCACCGCATTACGGGGTCAAGGGGACTTCTTCGTGGTCGGGGCGGGTGCGAGACCCGCTGCGACTAAATCGTGCCTCACCCCTCCCCTTGCAGGGGGTTCTGAAGGGGGGCGGAGCCGCCCCTTTCTTCTCCTTCTTCTTCTTCAGCCCTTGTCCATCCCCCTGCCCTTCCAGATCATGTAGATGGCGGGGTAGATGATCAGCTCCAGGATGGTCGAGGTCAACACACCGCCAACCATCGGGGCAGCTATGCGCTTCATGACGTCGGAACCAGCCCCGTGACTAAACATGATCGGCACCAGACCGGCAAGTATCACGCTCACAGTCATTATCTTGGGCCGTATCCGCTTGACCGCCCCGTGCATGATTGACTCCCGCAACCCAGACCTGCCTACAAGCAAACCCTTGCGCTGCCACTCCTCGTAACTAAGCTCCAGATACAACAGCATCACCACCCCCGTTTCGGCATCCAACCCGGCAAGCGCTATCAACCCCACCCACACCGCTATGCTCATGTTGTAGTGCAACAGGTACAACAACCAGAAAGACCCAACCAATGAAAATGGCACCGCTGACAGGACTATCAGCGTCTTGGTAAACGACCTGGTGTTGAAGTAGATAAGCACAAAGATGATAAACGCCGTAAGCGGTAAGACGATCTTCAACCTCTCATGCGTCTTGATGATGTACTCGTACTCACCGCTCCATACAAGCCTGTAGCCATTGGGTATCTTAAGCGACGCCACATTTGTTGTCAGTGCGGCTCGCACATTTGTCGCCAGTGCGGCTCGCACCTTTGCCCTGGCCTCGTTGACATACCCCCCGACGTCCCTGCCTGAGAAGTCTATGTAGACGTATGACGTCAGGAGTCCCTCCTCGCTCTTTATACCCGTTGGCCCCTTGACGATGGCAATGTCGGTAAGCTCCCCCAGGGGCACCTGGGCGATCACGGCAGACGGCCCCGCCGATGCACCACCCGCCATCCCGGAGGAGGCCGCCCCACTCGCCGCCCCAACGCCAGTCCCAATGCTTCCGGGCATCAACGGCACGAGCACCCGCTTGAGGTCCTCCAGGGAGTTTCTAAGCCCACGTGGGTATCGCAGGTTGACCGTGTAGCGCTCCCTGCCCTCGACGGTGGTTGTGAGGTCCATCCCGCCAATGGCAGACTGGATGACCTCCTGGACGTCGTCAATCGTCAGGCCGTACCTGGCAGCCTCGGCGCGTTTGACCGTGAAGTCTAGGAAGAATCCGGTTGTCGCCCGCTCGGCGTAGACGCTCCTTGTGCCGGGGATGTCCTTTAAGAGGGTCTCCAGTTCCAGTCCTATCTTTTCTATCACGGCGAGGTCGGCCCCGAGTATCTTTATACCAACGGGTGTCCTTATCCCAGTTGAGAGCATGTCCAGACGTGCCTTTATGGGCATCGTGAAGGAGTTGGCCACCCCGGGGATGGTCAATACCTCATTTAGCTCGTCCTTGAGCTTATCGACGGTCATGCCCTTTCGCCACTGGGCCTCGGGTTTGAGGTTGATGACGGTCTCAAACATCTCAACCGGGGCGGGGTCTGTGGCCGTCTCCGCCCTGCCCGCCTTGCCAAAGACCTGCGCCACCTCGGGTACGGACTTGATCAGCCTGTCCTGTATCTGCAATATCCGCCCAGCCTCAGACACTGATGCCCCAGGAACCGTCACCGGCATGTAAAAGAGCGTCCCCTCATACAGCGGCGGCATAAACTCTGTCCCTAACTTTATGTATGGATACGCCGTTAAGGCCAGGACTATCACGGCCAGGACGATCACCGTCTTTCTAAATCGTAAGGCCACCCTGGCTATCGGTTCATATATCCTGTGAAGGACGATGCTTATGGGGTTTCTCTCCTCCGGTCGTATCTTGCCCCTGATAAAGACGGTCATAAGCATGGGTGTGAGGGTCACGGCCAGAAACGACGCAAAGAGCATCGCAAACGTCTTGGTATAGGCCAAGGGCTTAAAGAGCCTCCCCGCCTGCTCCTGCAACGTAAACACCGGGAAAAACCCTACCGTTATCACAAGCAGCGAAAAGAACAACGACGGCCCAACCTCCTTGGCAGCGTCAATTATCGCATCGGTCCTGCTGGTTGGACGACCTGTTATCGCTGGTGCAGCCGCACCTTCCCACTCCTCTAATTTTTTGTGGGCGTTTTCCACCATGATGATCGAGGCGTCCACCATCGCCCCAATTGCGATGGCTATACCGCTGAGGCTCATTATGTTTGCTGTGACGCCTAAGTAATACATACATATAAACGACATCAAGATGGCTATTGGCAGCGTGAGGATCACGACCAGGGCGCTTGGCAGGTGAAACAGAAACACGATACAGACCGCGCTCACGGCTATGGTGAGCTTGATGATCTCCTCCTTGAGCGTGTCAATAGCCGCGCGTATGAGTTCAGACCTGTCGTAGGTCACGATTATCTTTACGCCTTGGGGCAGGGTGGGGTTGATGTCCCTTGCGATCTTTTCCTTGACCCTGTCTATGACGCTGAGGACGTTTTCCCCAAACCGGACAACGACGATCCCCCCTGCCACCTCGCCCTTGCCATCGAGCTCGGCCAGGCCGCGTCGTATCTCAGGGCCAAGCTGGATGCGGGCAATGTCTTTGAGCATCAACGGCGTGCCCTCCGCACTGTTGCCAATGGGGATGTCTTCTATGTCTTTGATGTCCTTGATGTACCCCCTGCCCCTGACCATGTACTCCACGCCGGAGAACTCTATCACCCGGCCCTCGACGTCGCGGTTGCTCTTGCGTATAGCGTCCATGACCCTGGTGATGGGGATGTTATAGGCCAGGAGGCGGTTTGGGTCGATGGTCACCTGGTATTGTTTGACGAATCCGCCGATGCTTGCAACCTGCGACACACCCGCGACGCTCTCGATGGCGAGCTTGAGGTTGTAGTCCTGGATGCTGCGCAGTTGAGCCAGGTCATGGCGACCGGTTTCGTCCACCACGGCGTAGGAAAATCCCCATCCGAGGCTTGTGGCGTCAGGACCCAGGGTCGGGTTGGCATCGGAGGGCAGCTTGGAGCGCACCGCCTGGAGGTACTCAAGCACCCGGCTGCGTGCCCAGTAGATGTCCGTCCCCTCGGCAAATATCACGTATATGAATGAGCTGCCGAGGAAGGAAAACCCCCTGACGGCAGTGACCTTCGGGGCGGCAAGCAGGGTGGACGTTATCGGGTAGGTGACCTGGTCCTCTACTAGGTCGGGGCTCCTGCCCATCCACTCGGTGTAGATGATGACCTGCGTGTCGCTGAGGTCAGGGATGGCATCCAGCGGGGTGTTGATAAACGACCAGTACCCCCACAGAGACAAAAATCCAACCAGCAGCACTACGGCAAACCTATTGCGCGCGCTTATCTCTATTATCTTCGCTATCATCATAAACAAAAACAAAGAAAGAAAGGAAAGAAAGGGGCGGCTCTGTCCCCCTTTAGAACCCCCTGCAAGGGGTCACGGACCCCTTGACCCCATAATGCTCCATCCTCATAGCCCATTGAGGCAATTGTACCATCATACACATATATAGTTAAACATAAGAAATTGAAGAAAAAATGAAGAGACAAGTGTAGAACGTCAAGGGGAAGAGCATCATTATTCATCTCATAATTTACTTAAATCTCTATCAATGGCATCCCTGTCTTTCTTATTTAGTTTTTCTCTTTTATTACCATACTTGTCTTTCTTGTTTTTCTGACAAATTTTAACAATGTTCTTATCATGCAATAATAATTTTTCTTGAGACTTATTGCTATATATCTCAGGAATTTTAAAACTATTCGGATATAACGGTTTTTCCCTTATAAGTTTCTTTGCCTTAATATCTTTGGTACAGATAATTCTACAACGAGATTCTTTAATAATGGCAACTAAGCGGGCATCTATGTTAGGATCGTCGGGTTTGAGATTGGGATAGATTTTTTTCACACAATCGTGCTTCTTTACATAATCTTCATATTTGTCTACTTTTTCTGTAGGAAGTTCGATGACTTTACCTTTTTTTTTGAATTCAGTAAGTATCTTACGATATTCGTTAGCTGTTTTTAATTCTTTTTTATACTTTGTTCCTCCGTAAATGATTACACCTTTTCCGTGTTGTATCCAGTCTAAAACTGGTTCATAGTGATAATGTTCTGATGAGTTTCTGTTAAATACAGATGAAAATGTATTTGTATCTATGACTAAACACATCTTACATCTCTAGTAGCTTTAATTCTTCTTCAATAAAGAATTCTCTAAAAGATTTAGGTTGATCCCCTGAATAGTTACCATTTCCGTCAATATCAATAGGATAGACCTTATTACCCTTACTGGTTCTTTCAAAGAAGAGCACTTGAGCTGATGACTTCTTGTTTTTTTTGCCATGCTTATTTTGATTAATCCTAAATCTATCAATAATATAGTCGCTATGGGTTTCTATCATAAAGTTTATTCCATACTTTTGGTTTACTGCAAAGATAAACTCACCAAGCGCTGACTGAGCCTTTGGATGGAGGTGTATCTCTGGTTGTTGGATTAAATACCATATTTCATCTGATCTATTAGCTACATTATTGACAGTTTCAAACAAGGCAGTGATTATTGGTAATACTTGAGAAACCCCATATCCTACATTCGATATTCTGTATGGTTTATCTTCTATAGAAACATGGATTTCAAAAGGTGATGTTTCATCGTTCCCATATTCCTTTACTGTAATCTTATCACACAGTTTACTTTCTTCTAAAAATTCTTTGATAAAATCTGTGAATTCACTTTGAAAACTACCTTTTCGGCCATGCAAAAATATCTTAAAAAAATAAGGCGTATGTCTACCATCAGGGTGAAATTCTAAACGTCCAGTTAGACCAGAATAAACTTTTTTTGGTTCAATTCTTATTGGAGCCATCCATCTAATAGTTTTTGAAAGAGCAAAACGTATTGTATTTATTTCATCGTTTGCTTTTTTGTCAAAAAACGGTTCTTTTATAATAAAATCTAATATAGAATCTATAACTAATGTTAAGTTTACTTTTTTATAATCATTAGCTTTGTTGTATTCGTCAGTTTTAAATTTTATTTCACTTACAATGAGATTTAGAAATTCTAAGGGAGATTTAACTATTAGACCTTCTTTTAGTTTGTCAACTAACGATTTGAACAAGATTGCTTCTGAAGTGATTTTAACTCTAAGAAAGATATTATAAGATGCTATAATAAATTCTTCAGGTATAGGGACACCTCCTCTTTGTATGAACTTCATTACTATTGCATTAAGTCCTTTCGGCTCATTCCTGTCTGAGGTTGTAAGTATACCTATAGTGAAGTGTTTTGTTTTTGGATCAGTTATTTCGGCATATGAACCCAATTTGACAGTATCTTTGTTAAATGCATCTGTATGCCATAATATATGGCAGGACAATATGATATCAAATAGCGACAAGATAGATGTTTTACCGGTACTATTTTCCCCGACCAGGAAATTAACCTCTTTCAAAGGGATATATGTCCTCTTAAAACCCCTGAAATTGTCTATGTATAGAACAATCATAACTGTTAATTGTATGACAATAGCTATAAATAAGTCAACAGACACAAGTGTTGTTTGGGCCAATAAGGGGCGGCTCCACTTCTTTGTCGCTCCAGGACGCTCCTGGCCCCCTTTAGAACCCCCTGCAAGGGCACCAGTGCCCTTGACCCCGTAATGCTCCATCCTCATAGGCTAAATTTATACCTTTGAGGCAACTGTACCATCATAATACATATAGTTAAACATAACAAGTTGAAGAAAAAATGAAGAGACAAGTGTTTAGGTAAGAGGGGGCCAATAATAAAAAAAGGTAGCGATATCTCTCATACCATGCAGTACCCTGACAATCTCAAGACCACCGCTAATAGGTAAATAAAAAATAAGATATTTACCGACAGGGAAACTTCTCAGCCCAGGATAGATTTCATCCCTGTTTCTGCCCATGTTTGTAAACCGTGCGATTTTCCGGCTTGTTTCTTCAATTTCGTCAAGGAGTTTGTCAGCTTTGTCAGGGTTGTCTTGAGCCATATAAAGCCAGATTTCCTCAAGGTCTTTTTCAGCCTCGGGGCGCTTTAGGATTCTCAACATCAGCCGGCCGATTTATTTTATTGAGCAGCAAGCCGCTTACGGCTCCGCACTTTAATGGCTTCCACATCTAAAGGAGTTGGTTCACCACTATCCAAGCCTTTCTTGATTTCAACCCTTAGCTCTTCAATTCGTAAAGCTTGTATCCTGTCTCGTTCTTCGAGAAGGCGTAATGCTTCGCACAAGACCTCGTTTGCGGAAGCATAAAGCCCGCTGGCTACTTTCGTCTTAACCAGCTCTTCAAGTTGTGGTGTAAGTGAAATGCTCATAATTTTATCTCCTTTAAGAGAAAACCGATACCGACCAGGATATCCCTCTCGGAAAATGCCTGCCCCTCTAATACCGGACAAAAAGGATTCTTTTGTCTAGTGTTATTGAATCCTAACACCCACGGTTGATTGTGACGCTGCCCATCAAGGATGATACTGAAATCCTCTTTTATTGATAGCATCCATTATGCTAAGTGGAACCTTAATATTTTGTCAAGAGAAATTTACTTCACATCCCCTTGTGCATACTCCACCCACGCCCCAACCCAACCACCCAGCCACCACAAGAAGGGGTCAAGGGACTTCTTTTTGGCGGGGGCGCCTCGCCCCTCCCCTTGCAGGGGAGGTCAAGGAGGGCCAGGAGCGTCCTGGAGCGACAAAGAAGCTTCGCCGCCCTACTTCTTTTCTTTCTTCTTTATTCTTTGGATGGGATTGTCAACGTGGCCTCTGTCCCCTGCCCGAACACACTTTCGATGCTGATCTGTGCCCCGATGACGCTGACCAGCTCACGCACGATGGCAAGCCCTATGCCCATGCCACTGGAGTGCCTGCCCTTGTAGAAGCGCTCAAAGACAAGGGGAAGCTCCTCGGCGGATATACCAATACCGGTGTCCTTGACCTTGACGTAGACGGCAGCGGTATCACCTCCTATCGCTGGTGCAGCCGCACCTCCGTACTCAATCCCAATCCTGCCCTTGGCTGTGTACCTGATGGCGTTGGAGAGCAGGTTATCAAGGATGGTTGCCAATATCTCACCATCGGTATTGACAACCACATCTGAGCCGCTTAATGATAGATCAAGAGACTTGTTGAGCGCTACCTGCCTGTATCGATCAAGCGCCTCAGACAGAAAGTCCCTGAGCCTAATCTCTCTGTAGTTGCGAGGTTTAAAGAAGCTGGCCTCCGCATACGTAAGGTCTTCAATGCCCTTGATAAGACGCATTAATCTATCTGCCTCGACCATGATGTTCTGTGTTGCCCCTGAGTGCTCAACCACACCGTCAAGAACCGCCTCCGCGTTTGCCTTGATAATCGTCAGGGGGGTCCTCAATTGATGGGTGATATCGGCCATGACGCGCTTTCTGACATCGGCGTCTCGCCTCAAATGTTCAGCCATTGTGTTAAAGGAGTCAGTGAGGGCGCTTAGTTCGTCGCTGCCTCTGTGGGCAATCCCCCTGTAGACAATCTTTGTGCTGAAATCCCCCCTGGCTATCCTTGCGGCACCCTCCTTCAGCCTCTTTAACGGCAGAGACAGCAGCGTGCTAAAGAGCAACGCAAGCAGGAGCGACCCCACACCGGCTATGACAAACGATAGCAGCATAAATCTCATGGCGCGTTTTTTAAACATCTCTTCCCTCGCTCGGATATCCTCTCTGACAAGCGATGTGAATCTCACCTGACCAACCTTCTTGCCATCGGCAAGGATATCATAGCTCCTGGGGCCTTTATCTGGGTCTCTTGTGCCAATGATGCCTGCCATCTTCTGCCTCATTGGCTGACTTATATGTTGCAACACCTGGGTATAGTCCATAATATTGCTGCCATCTGCGTCGAGGACAGCCATGTCCAGCCCAAGCATTATCGCCCAGTGTACAGAGTCCATCAGCCTTTTCTTGTCAAACCTGCCATCCTCATAGCTGCCCTCAACGGAGGCCCTCAACCAGTAGATATTGGCCTCTTCAATGCCCGTCCTATAGCTGTCAAAGTCTCTCACGGTTGAGTATTTGAAGATGACGTTTGAGATGCCGGCAACAACAATCACACTCAGGAAGGACAGAAATATCTTAGTCTTCATCCGGTGTGCAGTTAAACCTGTATCCGACACCGTAGACGGTCTTAACGTAATCGGATTGGCCCAACTTCTGCCTTATGTTTTTCAGGTGCGCATCTATCGTCCTGTCATAGCCGTCGAATTCGTAGCCAAGTACGACGTTTGTAAGCTGTAGCCTCGTCAACACCCTGTTGGGGTTACTGGCAAGGACAAAGAGCATCTTAAACTCCGTTGGCGTCAGTGACACGCCCTTGCCGTGAACCTTGACCTCGTGGCTGCCCCTGTCGATTATCAATTCGCCGTTGTTGAAGCTCAGTGTTCGTTGTTTCTTTCCGGCCCTCCTGAGGCAGACCTTGACCCTGGCCATGAGCTCCTTTGGGCTGAAGGGCTTGAGGACGTAGTCGTCGGCGCCCATTAATAGACCCCTGACACGGTCGTCCTCATGCGTCTTTGCCGTGAGCATTATGATGGGGATATCCGAGTCGGCGCGTATCACCTGGCAGAGGTCCTCGCCATCCATGTCGGGCAGCTTGAGGTCGAGGATTATCAGATCCGGCAATTGGCTCATTTGCCTGAGCCCCTCAGCCCCGTTAAGGGCATTAAGCACGGTGTAGCCCTCTCTCAGGAGGTACGTAGATATTATGTCGCTTATCTTCTGCTCATCCTCGATAAGCAACACCTTATGTCTTAACGAGGTATCCACTTACCTGCAATGCCACAGTAGGGAGTGGACACTGTCCATCTTTATAACATTCCCGCCTAAATCTCTATCTTTGAGGCAATTGTGCCATTGAGGTTAATAATATACATATACGATTTACCCTGTTGTGGATTTGTAGACGTACTGCCCATCATCGAACCGCCGAAATCAGTTGTCGTGACGTATATCTTGCCGTTGGCAAAGACGGGGACAGAGGCGAAGTTACCGTCAAGAGAGACTGCTATCGGTTTTGAGTTTTGTGTCATCGGCAACTGTACCTCATAAACGGTTGATTTGGATGTGGCCGAGGTATTGTAATTACCCGCCATGTTGTACTGAGTCATATCCGGCATGGACGTAGACGCAACCAGAAGCCCCCCATCAGGAGACAGGACAGGGCGCGATACAAAGCCGGTTAAAGTAATGGATGATCTTTGTCCTGCGGCAGTCAGGGCAGTCAGGGTTGATGTAAACGTGCCGCTGCCCGTGCCGGATGTTGCACCAGTTGTGTACGTTACCAGGTATGCAGTACCATCGCCTCCAACAACGGGGGATGCCGACATTCCATTGGTCATACCAAAGTTATCGCTACTGCCCATCCCCATGCCACCACCTGTACCCGTACCGCCACCCATACCCATGGCATAGACCTGGGTGACTGTTAGCAAGATTACCACCAATGCTGCAACTAACATTCGATACTTTTTCATAGTTCCTCCTTATTATACTACTATTAACAGTTAATTCAGGCAGTTTACGGCTGCTGACATTTCTTCAAATTTCCTATACCTGAAACGCACACTATTCGTTATTACCCATGTTACCATCATTACCCATGTTACCATAATTACCCATGTTACCATAATTACCCATGTTGCCGTCGTTACCCATGTTACCACCCATGTTACCGCCCATGTTGCCGCCCATGTTGCCGCCCATGTTGCCGCCCATGTTGCCGCCCATGTTACCGCCCATGTTACCACCCATGTTGCCGCCCATGTTACCGCCCATGTTACCACCCATGTTACCACCCATGTTACCACCCATGTTACCGCCCATCATCCCGCCACCCATACCCATGGCATAGACCTGGGTAACTGTTAGCAAGATTACCACTAATGTTGCAACTAACACCTGACACTTTTTCATAGCGTCCTCCTTAAGTTTTAATATTGTACTACTATTGCATATAGTTAACCATAACAAATTGAAGAAAATATGAAGATGCAAGTTTATAGGTTACGGTGCGTCAAGAGGACTTTTTTGAAAGGCTTGTCAAATATCTATGAGACGTGCTATCTTAATATGTGGTAGCGATGGATAATGAGCTCCTTAATAGCAACGACATAGGCAGGATTGTCTCCAACGTGTTCAGCGGGGATTATGAACTCATGTTATACGCACTACAATCATTCCGTGCGTAACATGAGTGAGTTAGAAAAACACTGGCTTGATCTAATAGTAGAATAATACTTATTGCATTTGATTTGGTAATTATACCTACCTTATTAAGTGCTGCTAGTATTATGCCGTTTTCCTGAACTGTTAACTACTTTTTAGTCTTTATGAATCATGCTGAGATGATTTTAAAAAATTAATGGATAACAAGAAGGCAAATCCCCATTGCTAACGGGATTTGCCCCCCTCTTCCTCGTCCTACTCTTCGTTTAGGATAGGCGCATCGACTATGCCCTTTAGCCCCTTGGCGAAACGCTCGGCATCGGCCCTGGTGCCGACTATCTTGCCGTAGTGCATGGGGATCGCTGCCACCTTTGGCTTGATGTCCTTGACGGCGTTGATCGCTTCCTCGGCGGTCATGACGTATGTGCCGCTAACGGGCACCAAGGCCACGTCGATGTCTTTGAACGTCTTCATCTCGGGGATATAGTCCGTATCTCCGGCAAGGTATATGCGCATCCCGTTGACTCTAAAGATGTAACCGACCCAGTTCTTTGCCCTTGGATGAAACTGCTTGTTGGTGTTATAGGCAACGACGGTCTCAATGCTTATCCCAGCGACGTTAAACGACTCGCCGGGCTTTACCGTCCTGACCTTTGCCTTGAACTTGAACTTGGACGCACAATCGGGTGTCGTCACGACGATCGTCTCAGGCCCTACCAGCTTTTGGACGTCTGCTGGTGAACAGTGGTCAAAGTGCTCGTGTGTGATCAGGATCACGTCTGCCGGCGTTGGATTCTTTATCTCGTAGGGGTCTGTGTAGATGACCTTCTCCCCCGTTATCCTGAAAGAGTCATGACCAAGCCAATGGATGTTCTCTAACATTTCGCTCCCTCCTTCCGCAAATACTATGCCCATCAATAACCCAAAAACAGTCACTATAATTGCGGCTGTATACTTGCCTCGAAAGGTAAGAAAGAAGTGAGGGCTTTGCCCTCCCTCAGACCCACCCACAAGGGGACCAGTCCCCTTGACCCCATAATGCTCAATCCTGATGTTCATTATTCCCTCCTTATGCTTGCTATTTTACATATAGTATATCATAATACGGTATAGTGATAAAAGATTTCGACATCGCAATAGTCATTAGCATATTGCAGGAGCAGGTCAGTACCCTGAAGGTGCCGTATATCGAGTTCATGGCCGTTAATGAGAGGGTCCCGTACAAGGTGTTGATCAGTTGCATCCTGAGTCTGCGTACTCAGGACAGGACGACGGCCCTGGCCAGTGAGCGTCTGTTTGGCCTGGCAGACACACCGGAGGCGGTGTGCAAATTGTCCGTTGAGGAGGTCGAGAGGGCTATCTATCCGGTGGGGTTTTATCGGGTCAAGGCGGTCAACATCAAGGCGATAAGCCAGCGGTTGCTCGATGACTATGGCGGCGTTGTCCCCGATACGATCGAGGAGCTGTTGACGTTTAAGGGGGTGGGGAGGAAGACGGCGAATCTGGTCGTGACGGTTGGTTATGGCAAGGATGGCATTTGCGTTGACACCCATGTGCACAGGATCACCAACAGGTGGGGATACGTCCAGACCAAGACCCCCACACAGACCGAGTTCACCTTGAGGGAGATACTCCCCCGACAGTACTGGAGGGCCATCAACGGACTTCTCGTCTCCTTCGGGCAGGGCATCTGCCGACCTGTATCACCGCTTTGTGCCAGGTGTTCGATCAGGCAATACTGTGAGTTTGGACGAAGGACTTAATAGGCATAAATATTTATAACATCACAGAATTAAGGATTATGGGGTCTGAGGGGGGCCAGGAGCGTCCTGGAGCGGGAAAGAAGCGGAGCCGCCCCCCTTTTTTCTTTCTGTCTTTCTTTTTATTACGCTACGACATGCCTACAGACCTTTTGTCCGGAGGCGTCGTAGAGCTCAAACATAAACTCGGTGATTGCGATGGGGACGTCCGGGTGCTCGTTGCGGGAGAGCATGATGGCATAGTCGTCGTCATCGCGCTCGATAACGATATCCAGGGTCGAGAAACAGCCCTCTCTGTACTTAAGCGTCCTGCCGTCGTCCTCGTAGTGCGTGAAGGTCGCCTTGTCGGTGACAAACCCTATGATCGTCAGTGATTTACAGACTGCCTGGTCTATGTAATCAACGGGCTGGGTGAGGGTTACGAGCGTGTCTTCCTTAATAAAGATGAGCATCTCACCAAGCTCGGCACCTATGTAATACACCCCAGGCTCGTAGACCTCCACGTCTCTTACATCATAACGGGAACACCGCCACAGAAGCCACTTTGTTCCTTGTCGCTCCAGAGCCTGCCCCTGGCAATTGATCAGCTCGCTCACTACGGTCGCCGGGGGGACGCTCCTGGCCGATGGCAGGGTGACATACCTGCCCCTTGCGTTTGGTTGATAAATGGGCGCTGCCATGATCGAATCGCCATACATGAACTGATCCTCGATATCCATTGCCTCAAACAGCGGCGAAATAAAGGGCACAAGCCCCCTCACACAACGCATGTACTCCGAGTACGTGTAGGGTAGAAGCGCGTAGCGGAGCCTTATAACCTCCCTCATTATCTCAAATGCCCTGTGACCAAAGGCCCAAGGCTCCTGATACCTGGTACCCATGGCGGAGTGATTCCTGCAAAGCGGAGAGAACACCCCCAACTGCATCCATCGGATCATCAACTCGGCATATGCGTTGCAGCCAAATCCGCCAATGTCAGCCCCACAGTAGAAGAATCCCGTCATGTTTAGCGACATGAGCATCCTGATGTGTGAAAGCAGGTGTTCCCACCAACTCATATTGTCGCCTGTCCAGATGCCGGCTATCCTGTGTGTGCCCGTGCAACTGCTCCTTGACAGGAGAAAATACCGCTGCCCCGGCATGTACTCGTTAAAGCCCTCAATCGTTGCCCGCGCCATGTCAAACCCGTAGAGGTTATGGATCAGGTTGTGAGGCACCGGCGTACCATCATCGCCTGTGTGAACGATGTCTTCAAAGTACTCCGGCCTGTTTGACATGGGGGTGCTCCCGTCCTTGTCAAAGCCGTTCTGCTTCATGTATTGTACAGTGTCGTAGAATTCGTTGACGGCATTTGGGGTATAAAAGATGGATGGCTCGTTCATATCGTTCCAGAATCCCTCTACACCGGCCTCGATAAACCGCTTGTGGAGGCCTCCCCACCACTTTCTGGTGTCTTGGTTATGAAAATCAGGCAGATACGCAAATCCTGGCCACACCGCGGCAACAAACAGACCGCCATCAATGCTCCTACAAAAATAGCCGTTTTCTACCCCCTCCTGACAGACCCCATACCCCCTCTCAACCTTCACGGCAGGGTCGATGATCGGCACAAGCCTGAAGCCATCCCGCTTCATTGAGGCAGCGAATCCCTCAAAGTCTCTAAAACGTTGTTGATTTATGGTGAACACCTTGTAATCGTCCATGTAATCTATATCCATGTATATGGCGTCACAGGGAAACCCCTTCTGTCTGAACATCTTTCCGATTTCAACGATAGACCTCTCATCAGGGTAGCTCCACCTGGACTGTTGATAACCAAATGCCCACTTTGGCGGCACATAGGGGCTGCCAGTGAGTGTTAGGAACTCCCTGACGATATCCCTAATCCCCTGGGCGTCAAATACGTAGATATCAACATCGCTATGGCCTATCTGTATGCATAAAAGGTCATCCTGCGTAAAGCCTATGTCTATGATTATTTCGCCGGGATAGTCCAGGAACACCCCAAATGTCTCCGCACCCTCGACGATGAGAAATGGATGACTGCCATAGAGACACTCCTTATCGGGCGTGTGGACAGGGTCATCGGTTGCGTAGAGTCTGTACACCTTACCCCTCTTGTTCAGCGCCCCAAGGGTCTGCCCAAGGCCAAATACCCTGTCGTGTGGTAAGAGAGAGTGCGTCAGGGTCAGGCCATTTTCGTCTATGGTACAGTCGAACTTATTGATAGAGTCAATAGGTCTCAGGTCTTCCTCATCAACAGGCAAGGTGGTCATACCCGTCTTGAAGGGTCTCCCCAGTCTGTAGAGAGTTGTAAAGTTCAAAATCGCCGACCGCTTAAACATGCGGCTATTATACCATGATCTGCTCCCCTCTGCAAATAAAAAAAAGAAAAGAAAAAAGGGGGGCGGCGCTGCTTCTTTACCGCTCAAGGCACGCTCCTGGCCCCCCTCGCCCCCCCTGCAAGGGCACCAGTGGCCTTGACCCCATTATATCTTTTTGTTATATCTCGCCGTTTTTTACTTTGATGTAGAAATCACAGTCTTTGCAATTTTCAAATTTGTTTTTGCATCTTTCTTTAATACCGCTTAGGGAACCGACAACCAACCAGCAACGTCTTCCAGCCTTTTTGTTTACCGCATCACATGTATGTTTTGACTCCATACTACATTTCATATATTGCCAACATGGCATCTCTTTTTTTGAATCTGAAAAAAAATATTTATCTATTAAGTTGTTCAAAGCGCCAAAAGCATCCAATAACACCTGTGTCTTCATGGTTTTATCCTCCGCGACAGTAAGGTCTGTAGTAGCCAATGAATATGATCTAAGATCACTTGAGCCCTTACAGATACCTAAGAAAAATCTTGACATTCGTCATGGCTTTATTGTAGCATGGCCCTACTTAAAAATTGTAGTCCCTGATGATTTTTTTTGTTACCCAACAGGGGGCCTTGCCCCCCATCTTTGCGCTCTTTTAGTTATGGGCAGGTACTTATAACCCCCGCAAGAAACCCCTTGACCCCGTAAATTACGATCCTGTATCATAGAAAAACATGGCAACAAGCATCTTATTGATTCTGATAATGGCGTTGTCTCTATCGTTTACCCCTGCCTATGGGCAGCAAATAGACCAACGCCTGGGGCAGCAGGTCAACGAAAACATCCGCATCCTGAAGGAACAGGGAAGACTGCCGGTTTATGCCGGCTGTGATGCGTCGTTGTCCCTGCCTGTCAGGGCAGCAGGAGCGACGCTTAAGGATTACGGTTTCTATGGCATAAAAAACTTCGTAGACCACGACCCTAACTACCCAGGCAAACTCCTCGACTATTATTGTGGCAAAAGGACCTATGACCTACCCTCGGGGATGAACCATCAGGGGACGGATTTCGCTATCTATCCCTTTTCATGGAGAAAAATGGACAACAATGAGGTTGAGGTCGTTGCCGCCGCCGCTGGAACGATTGTCTATAAGGAGGATGGCAACTTCGATCGAAACTGTGACATGGATAACCACAGGGCCAACTCCATTGGCATCCACCACTGCAACGGCAATATCACCTGGTACCTCCACCTCAAGAAAGACTCCCTGACGCACAAGGGTGTTGGCGATATCGTAACCACGGGTGAGTACCTCGGCATAGTCGGCAGCTCGGGCAATTCCGGTGGCCCGCACCTGCACTTTGAGATCCGCAGCGCCACCGGTAAGACAATCGACCCATTCTACGGAAAATGTAACACCGATAACACCTCTCTCTGGAAATCACAACCGTCCTACTACAACCCCTCAGTGCTGAAGCTCATGACCGGCTCCGCTGCCCCCGTATTTCCCACCTGCCCAACCCCCGAAATCACTAACGAAAAAGACACCTTCCACCCCGGTGAAACGATATACTTTACCACATTTTACAGGGATCAGCTCATCAACCAAACCAGCCGCTACACCATCCTTAAACCCGATGGCTCAACCTTCCAGTCATGGACGCAAGACAAATCCACATACTACGACCTCTCCTGGTGGTATTGGTACTTCACCCTGCCCGCCAATGCACCAGCAGGTACCTGGACATTCCAGGTCAGCTTCTTCAATAAGACATACCAACACACCTTCACCGTCCTTTAAGAAGTGAGGACTTTGCCCTCCCTCTCCCATGTGGTTTCGACCCAGGTATGGAGTGTTTATTCCTGGGAGGTTAGTTGTTTGATCTTGTTCCACAGTTCGTTTATCTTGGTGTCGCTTTTCTTTAGTTTTTCTGATAGGACGGCGGCCAGGTTCTTGTATAGCTTCAGACACAGCAATGGCTCAGACACCCTAAGTATGACCTCGCTGATGGCGATCATGGCACAGTCGGTATCGGCCATTACGGTGGCAAATCGGGGGGAGTTATCCATGATGGCCATTTCGCCAAAACACTCCCCGCTCCTGAGCTCTGCAAGGACGGTGGGCTCATTGCTGTTGGGAAACACCTTGGTGATACTTACCTTGCCGGAGATGATCACGTAGAGCTTGGTCCCCAGCGTGCCTTCTTTGAAGATCACGTCGCCCTTTTTGTAGGCCTTTTTGCTGCTGATGTTAAATATCTTCAGGAGCTCTTCAAAGGTGAAGTCCGAAAAAAACGTGTACTTCTGCTTCAGAGACTCAATGAGCTTTGTCTTGTCGTAGCCGTGGACAACAACGGCAACGTCCTGTGAGCGCTCAATCTCCATCTGATTGAGATAGACCTCTAAGGCATCCGCAAAGTCGTTGGCAGACTGATACCTGATGCTCTTATCCTTCTCGAGGGCCTTGAGGATAAACCTGCTGATGCACTCATTGACCTGTGGGTTTATGATATGCGGCGGTATGGGGTTGACCGTAAGTATCTTCTCCATCAGCGAGGCTATAGATTCGGCCAGGAAGGGCTTCTTGCCGGTTACAAACTCATAGGCGAGCGCCCCCATCGAAAAGACATCCGTTTGCCTGTCCATCTCCACGCCGCTGATCTGCTCCGGGGACATGTAAGAGGGCGTCCCCATCAAGGTCTCCGACGCCGATCCGGTCTGGGTGGCCAGCATGGCTATGCCAAAGTCCATTATCTTGATCTGCAAGTCGCTTAGAAGCATTATATTGGCGGGCTTTATATCCCTGTGAATGACGCCGCGTTGATGGGCATGGTGCAGGGTACGAGCCGTTAATATCAATATCCTTATCTTATCCAGGGGATGCAGTTCCTTGTTTTCCATGATAATGCCCTTGAGCGTAACCCCCTCTACGTACTCAAGGACGAGATAGTGTATACCCCTCTCCTCCCCAACGTCATAGATCAAGGCAATGTTTGGATGTGAGAGCCTGCCCGCTATACGGGCCTCGTGGTAGAATCGCTCGATGGCATCATTTGCCTTACCCTTGACCCCTATCTTGATCGTCTTTATGGCAACGATGCGGTCTATTATGGTATCGTGCCCCTTATACACCATCCCCATCGCGCCCTCCCCCAACACCCCGAGGATCTCATACCTGCCTATCCTTGAACCTACCATAGCCCTATATTATAACGAAACAAGACCAAAAATTAAAGAAGAAGAAGAAAGGGGCGGCTCCGCCCCCCTTTAGAACCCCCTGCAAGGGGACCAGTCCC
>JADFXD010000007.1 GCA_015233725.1 Nitrospirota bacterium
TCTTGCTATTACTTCTGCTCTTAAGTATTTCAAGGCTTCATCTGTCATTCCTCTTTACGAATCATTTTTGCCATTTAGGCCGTAGAGCTTCCTGATCGTGGTGATGAGCGTGTCCTTGTCCTCGGCGCCTTCCCTGAGGGCTGCCGTTGGGGGATGCACCAGTTTGTTGACTATCGAGTTGGCCATTATCTCTATGGACTTCCTGTCTTTCTCATCGAGGGTGTTGAGCTTGTTAAAGAGTTTTGTAAGCTCGTCTTTTTTGATATCGTCGGCCATTTCGCGCAGGGCTACGATTGTTGGCACAGCATCAAGGGATTGCAGCCACTTGTTGAATCCCTCCACCTCCTCATCGATGATGCTGGATGCCTTGAGGGCCTCCTTCTGCCGCTGATTGATATTGGTGTCAACAACGCCCCGCAGGTCATCGATATCATAGAGATATACGTTGTCTATGCGGTTTATATCTGGGTCAACGTTTCTTGGCACCGAGATGTCAATTATAAAGACAGACTTCAACCGCCTGTCCTTCATGACCCTAGCCATCTCGTCATGTGTGATCACGTAGTTGGGCGCCCCCGTTGAACAGATGACAATGTCCGTGTTGACCAACTCCCTCTTGAAGTCACCAAACTGTATCGCCCGCCCCGAAAACTCCTTGGCCAACGCACAACCACGCTCATAGGTCCTGTTTGCCACAATGACCTCCCTGACACCACAGTTGGTCAGATGCCGCGCGGCCAACTCCGCCATCTCCCCCGCCCCAAGGAGCATAAAGACCTTGTTGCCAAGATTGTTGAATATCTTCCTGGCTAACTCAACCGCGGCGTAACCTATGGAGACGGCATTTTCGGCTATCCCCGTCTGCGTCCTCACCCGCTTGGCCACAGAGATGGCCTTCTTCATCAGCCTGTTGAGTATTATCCCCGAACTCTTATGGGTCAACGACAGGTCAAAGGCATCCTTCAACTGCCCCAGTATCTGCGGCTCCCCCACCACCATCGAATCCAAGCTCGAGGCAACCCTAAAGATGTGCCTTACCCCCTCATCATCAAGATGCACATACAACGCCTTGTCAAGCCTCCCCCGCTCCAACGAACGAGTCCGCGACAGAAAATCCCTTATCCCCTCCGAGACATTAACACCATCATCGGCATAGACGTACATCTCCACCCTGTTACAAGTCGATAAGATTATCGCCTCACTAACCCCCAACATCCCCTTAAGCGACGATAACCCCTCAACAAGCATCTCCGGAGTAAACGCAACCCTCTCCCTGATCTCCACATCCGCCGTCTTGTGATTAAGCCCTATTACAATTATATTCATAAAATTTAAGATGCAAGCATAACATTTAAGATACAAGCATAGAATGATGGGGGCAAGGGGACTTCTTTTTGGCCGGGGTGCCTCACCCCTCCCCTTGCAGGGGGGTCCAAGGGGGGGCGGCCAGGCGCTCCCCTTCTTCTTTTCTTCTCTTTTCTTTTAGAATCCATGTAACGACTTTAGCAGGAGATTTACGCCGAAGAATGTAAAGAGCACGGCGGTAAAACCGATAACCGACAGGATTGCGGATTTCTTGCCATGCCAGCCCGAGTGTGTGCGCACATGCAACACCATTGCATAGAACAACCACGTTATCAGCGACCAGACCTCCTTCGGGTCCCAACTCCAGAAGGCGCCCCAGACGCCCTCCGCCCATATCGCGCCCGTTATGATGGCAAGGGTCAACAGCGGAAAGCCAATGCTCAATAGCCGATAGTTGATATCATCCAGTACCTGGAGGCTGGGCATCCTGTGAAACAACCCGCCTAATTTCTTGGACTTGACAAAACGCTCCTGCACAAGATACATCACGCCAATGCCACAGGCCACCGCAAAGGCGGCATCCCCCAGGAAGGCCAACGTCGTGTGTATCCACAGCCAGTAGCTCTGCAACGTTGGATCAATGGGCTTGATCTGACGCGGCAACACCGAGGAAGACAACATCAGGATAAACACCCCGGGCATCACAAACGACCCCAGGAGGCTCACCTCGTAATTCAGCTCGATTATAAAAAAGATCAGGACGATACTCCACGTAAAAAACGACACGGCCTCGTGCATGGACGTTATGGGCATCTGCCCCCCTAAGACATACCTCACGAAGACATTGACCGTGTGGAGCACAAAGCCAACAACGATCAGCGCCTTCATGGCCCTGGAGACGGGAGAACTCCCCACGACCAACTGCACTATCCCAAGGATCGCGGCAGTGAAATAACAGGAAAGCGCTAACTCAAAGGTCGTAACCAACTAAAAACACCCCATCCTGTTGATCTCTTTATGCGTTATGTCACCCATAATAATGTTGAGACATTCGTCCCAGTCCTCCTGGTTGTCTTTTTCGTAGACGGTGCAAATCTTTTTTCCAGAAAATGCTCCATTCAATGTCCCATTTTTGCTGCTGCCATCCCAGGTAACGACGATAGAGGCCTTTGCAATGGCCTGCTGGCTATGCTCCTTTACCCGAGCCATGTCCCTGCCATAGACAAAGACGACCAGGTCGCTGCGCATAAACTCAATGGGGCTGTTACCCTCAACTATTATACCATTTATGTCGTTAAAGTTGTCATTAAAGCTGCATAGGGCCATGCCCAGGACGTCGTCCAGTCCCAGATAGGGTGCCTGCACCCACACGACGTCAACGGCGCCGGCCATCAACAACCTGGCCGTGTCCTTACCCTCCTGCAGGAGCGTCTCCTTGTCGGAGACAATGCCGGTGTAGAAGGCCGTCCTGGTGTACTTGATGGCCCCCCACCTGCCCTTAAGGGCAGCGAGTAACCCCTCGGCCAGGGTGGTCTTGCCACAACCACTGTGCGCCCCGCCTATACACACGATCAAGGGGCTAAGAGCTCTCGTGCTTATAATCGCACTCCTTGTTAGCGCAAAATAGGCTGACGGTGCCCTCTGTATCGGTCTTTTCAAAGATATATGCGGCATTGCACTGTGGACAGGGCTGCGGCACAGGCTTGTACGCGGAGGCGAACTTACAGTCTGGATAGTTGCCGCACGAATAAAACATCTTACCCCACTTTGACTTCCTCTTTACCAGGTCGCCGCCATCTACGGGGCATTTCAGGCCGGTTGGCATCGGCTTGATGCGCTTGCACTTGGGGTAGTTTGAACATGCCAGGAACTTTCCATACCTGCCGGTTTTTACAACCATCGGGGAGGAGCATTTATCGCAGACCTCATCGGTCTTTTCCTCCTCGACGGCGGGCTTGCCATCCCCATTGGGGGAGTCTATTGGTCTGGCATTCTTACAATCGGGATAACCGGAGCAGGCCAGGAACCTTCCATTTTTGCCCCAACGTATAACCATTGGCTTGCCACACTTGTCACAGTTCAACTCGGTAGGTTTGTCCTCGGGTTTTATCCTGCCCAGCGTACTTTTGGCGGCATCGAGCTCATTGCGGAAGTTGGGGTAGAAGTCCCCTATCACCTTGGTCCAACCCACTGCGCCATCCTCGATCCTGTCGAGGTTGTCCTCCATAGTGGCCGTAAACTGTATGTCTATCAACTCGGGGAAACGCTCCACCAGCATGTCGTTGACCACAGCACCCAGCTCGGTTGGCTTAAATCGATTCTCCTGTTTCTCGACGTACTTTCTGTCCTCTATGGTGGACATGATGGTGGCATAGGTGCTGGGTCTGCCGATGCCTTTCTCCTCAAGGGTCTTTACCAGGGAGGCCTCGTTATAACGTGGCGGGGGTTGTGTAAAGTGCTGTTGGGCATCCAGTTGCAGGAGCTTTAGCGATTGACCAACCTTTAGGTTGGGTAGTATCTCGTTTTCTTCCTTGTCGTTCTTGTCATTATTTTCTACGGTCTCAGAATAGAGGGCCAGAAATCCATTGAATTTAATCACCGTCCCTGTGGTTCTGAACATGGCCTTCTCACTTGAATCAACTATCTCAAAGGTGGTCTGGTCCAGTTGTGCGGCTGCCATCTGGCTGGCCATAAAGCGCTTCCATATAAGCTCGTACAGGGCGTAGTGGTCATTGTGGAGGTACTTTTTGATCTTCTCTGGGGGATATTCCATGTACGTGGGTCTTATGGCCTCGTGGGCCTCCTGGGCGTTGGCCTTTACCTTGTACTTATGGGGCTTGTCGGGGAGATAGTCCTTACCGAAGGTCTCAAGTATGTACTGGGCTGCCCAGGCCTGTGCCTCGGCGGCTATACGTGTGGAGTCGGTACGCATGTAGGTGATAAGACCGACGGAGCCCTTGTCTGCTATCTCTATGCCCTCGTAGAGCTTTTGGGCAACGCCCATTGTCTTTTTTGCCGGATAGTACAGCTTGCGTGAGGCCTCCTGTTGCAGGGTGCTGGTGATAAAGGGGGGTGAGGGCAGGCGTTTCCTTGCCTTTTTCTCTATGTTTTTGAGGGTATAGGACTGACCTTCCAGGCTGTCTTTGATCCTGTTGGCGTCCTGTTCAGATGTGATGTAGAACTTACTGCCCTCTGCCAGTCGCTCTATGATCGTGTTGTTGTCATACTTGAACAGGCGTGAGAGAAAGGTTGGTTTTTTGCTGCCATCAAACAATCCGGTGATGCTCCAGTACTCCTGTGTTACAAAGGCCTCTATCTCCCGTTCCCTGTCAACGATCAATCGTACTGCTACCGATTGGACACGACCCGCGCTAAGTCCCCGTCTGACCTTCTGCCACAACAGGGGGCTAAGGCCATAGCCCACCAGCCTGTCCAGTATCCGGCGGGCCTGCTGGGCGTTTACCTTGTTGATGTCAATGACCGTGGGGTTGTCAATGGCGTGCCTGACCGCCCGTTCCGTTATTTCGTTAAACGTAACCCTGTATACCTCGGGCATGTGGGTCGTTTTTTTCTCCTGGGAGATAATTTCGGAGATATGCCATGCTATGGCCTCCCCCTCACGGTCCGGATCGGGGGCGAGGTATACGACAGAGGCCCGTTGGGCTGCATGTCTAAGCTCATCCACTACCTTCTCCTTGCCGGGGATGGTTACGTATTTAGGCGAAAAACCGTTGTCCGTGTCCACTCCCAACTCCTTCTTGGGAAGGTCTATGATGTGCCCCACCGATGCCTTTACCGAAAAGCTCTCGCCAAGTATCTTTTTGATCGTGCCGGCCTTAGCCGGAGACTCTACGATAACCAGCTTATCCACCTTAGACAGCCTCTTAGTCTTAGGCAGCTTATCCGATTCAGACAGCTCCTCTGTCTTAGCCAGCTTCTTTGTCTTAGCCAGCTTCTTCGCCTTAGGCAATTCTTCCAGCTCAGGCGGCAGTTCTTCCATCGGTTTCTTGCCATTGCCCTTTAGTGCCATAGTATACGTTTCCCCTTCCCAAATATTATAGTGTAGATGTCCTCGCTATCCATATAGGTATCCTTTACGACTACGTAGCTCAGAAATGCCTTCAGGGTGTCAATATCCTCTTCCGAGAGGATATCCAGGCTTTCCAGGTCTCTGAGGTCATCGCCAAGGCAGGCGAGGTCGTAGTCCCTGATATTCATCTTTATATTAACATCATCGAAATTCAGGTCACTTCCGACAATCTCTTTTGCAATTATCCGCAGGATAGTCATAAACTTCTTTTGCATCTTAATCCTCCATATTAAAATATCCCAAAGCTCAGGTTGCTCATTTATTGTATCAAAGTTCATCAGGAAATTAGGTGAAATCTTTTTCCTTCAAGCTGTTTAACCAGGCCTTTGATCTCGAGACCAAGCAGTATTGTCAGGACGCTGTTGGCAGCAATCCCCGCGTTTCTTATAATATCATCTATGTGTGTAGGTTCGCAAGAGAGGCACTGGCAGAGAGTCTTTTCTTGTTCGTTGAGCTGAATCTCTCTCTTGGCGGATTGCTTGATATACCCCTTTAGGACAGGGGCCAGTTCGTCGATGATGTCATCGGCGCAGTGCACCAGTTTAGCGCCCTTTTGGATGAGTCTGTGGGTGCCGATTGTAGAGGTGGAAAAGATGTTGCCTGGGACGGCAAAGACATCCCTTCCCTGTTCGAGGGCAATGTTGGCCGTAATCAGGGCGCCGCTGGTTTGACCGGCCTCCACGACAAGCACGCCGAGTGACAGGCCGCTTATCAGGCGATTACGCACAGGGAAGTTCTCCTTATTTGGTTTGGTGCCGGGGATGAACTCCGAAATCACCGCCGCCTTATCGGATATCCTCTGCATTATCCATCTGTTCTCCGGTGGATAGACCCTGTCGATGCCACATCCCAGCACGGCGATGGTGCGTCCGTTTGCCCTGAGCGCGGCCTTATGTGCCGCCGTATCGATCCCACGTGCCAGTCCGCTAACGATGGTAAACCCCTTTGAGGCAAGCTCCTCCGAAAGCCTCTCTGTGGCGCTGATACCGTAGGGGGTACTCAACCGGCTGCCCACCACGGCAACCGCGTAACGGTCCTCCGGCAGCAACTGTCCCTTTACGTAGAGGATTATCGGGGCGTCGTAGAGCTCCCTCAGGTGTGTCGGATAGTCCTCGTCACCGAGCTTTATGACGGTGGCGCCAGTTTTTGCTATATTGCCGATGATCCGCTCGATATCACCCCAGCGCGAGTCCCTGGATGAAAAGGCTGCAATGTTTTCAGCCCTGTTCTTCCCAACGCCATCCACCTCCATCAGGGTCTTGACACTTGTCCCAAGCACGGCCTCCGGTGTCCCAAAGCGGGCAAGCAGATTGCGGGCAACCGTGTTGCCAACATCCGGCACCATCGACAAAGCCAACCAGTATCGTAAATCCGTATCTAATCCCATCTCATCAAGAAAAAGAGAAAAAAGAAGAAGGGGGGCGGCTCCGCCCCCCCCTCAGACCCCCCCGCAAGGGGACCAGTCCCCTTGACCCCATTATACCTTGTTCACGGTACATGCTTATACACAATATCTCAATATTATATCCTGAACTATTTCATCACGTTTACGGCAAAATTCTTATTTTCGCCATTTTTAACCGCAGGGCATTGAGTCTGATAAATCCCTCGGCATCTTTTTGGTCGTAGAGGTCTTCTTCTTCGAAGGTGGCGAGTTTAGGGTCATACAGGGACACCGGCGAACTTCGGCCAACCACCAGGCAATTGCCTTTGTACAGCTTGAGTCTCACCGTGCCGGAGACGCCCTTTTGGGTCTCGTCGATGAACTTCTGTAGTGCCAGTCTCTCTGGTGAGAAGAAGTACCCATAGTATATCATCTGTGCATAGGTCTGGATCAAGGAGTCTCGCAGGTGCATGACCTCCCTGTCCATGGTGATTGACTCGATGGCGCGGTGGGCTATGTGCATGACCGTCCCGCCGGGGGTCTCGTAGACCCCTCTGGATTTTATGCCGACGTATCTGTTTTCGACGATGTCCACCCTGCCGATACCGTTTGCGCCAGCTATGGCATTTAACGCGTTGAGCAGCTCATAGGGGGACTTGTCCTGGCCGTCGATCTTGACGGGATTTCCGTCCTCGTAGGTGATCTCCGTATAGACTGCCTTATCGGGGGCATGTTCGGGGGCCACCATCATTGTGTACATGTCATCGGGTGGTTCCTGGGACGGGTCCTCCAGGATACCGCCCTCGTAGCTGATGTGCAGGGCGTTGCGGTCTGTGCTGTAGGGTCTTTCCTTTGTCACGGGGATATCTATATTGTTTGCCTGTGCGTACTGGATAAGGGCACTTCTGGACTTAAATGGCCACTGACGCCACGGGGCGATCACCTTGATCCTTGGCATCAGGGCAAGGTAGCTCAACTCAAACCTCACCTGATCGTTGCCCTTACCCGTGGCCCCGTGTGCCACGTACTGGGCGCCTTCCTTGATGGCTATCTCTATCTGTTTCTTGGCTATCAACGGTCTGGCAATCGATGTCCCCAGCAGGTAGGTCTGTTCATATATTGCCTCTGCCCTAAAGATCGGAAATACATAATCCCGGACAAACTCCTCCCTCAGGTCCTCGATATAGACCCTTGAGGCCCCGGTTTTCAGGGCCTTATCCCTGACCCCGTCAAGCTCCTGGCCCTGGCCGAGGTCTGCGCAGAAGGCTATCACCTCAGCGTCGTAAGTCTCCTTTAGCCACTTTATAGCCACCGACGTATCCAAACCGCCGGAGTAGGCTAACACTATCTTCTTTGTCATCCTAAACCCCCAATTATTACATCCTTTCTTAAAGAAGTTAGGTTAGTATACAATTTTCTTAGCTCAGAAATATATGCAAGGCAATCGCATTAGAATTTTTGGTGCGTTGATTCAGATACACATGCACTGTGAACTAAGGTATTAAGGGGTCAAGGGCACTGGTGCCCTTGCAGGATGGGTCTGAGGGGAGGGCGGCCAGGCGCTACCCTTCTTTCTTTTCTTTTTTATCTGCCTTGACAAATGTTGGTGTAATCTGTCATAAAATAGCTGTATACAACTATGACAGCAAGGAGCTTACATGTGTGAAACAGATCGTAAAGGTTTTAAGACCTTGCCAGTGGAAGATGCCGTGGGTAGCGTCCTGGCACACGACATCACAGAGATAAGACAGGGGGAGTTTAAGGGCAGGGCGTTTAAGAAGGGGCACGTCATCACGGTTGATGACATCGAACACCTCAAGAGGCTCGGCAAAAACAACATCTACCTCCTGGAGATAGATGACGACTCACTGCACGAAAACGACGCTGCCTTTGCGCTGGCTCAGTCGCTGATTGGCGATGGCGTAGAGATCGAGGGTCAACCCAAGGAGGGCAAACTAAACCTCCTGGCAGGGCGAAATGGCCTGCTGAAGGTCGATAAAGATGCCCTCTATAACTTCAACCTCGTTGGCGAGGTGATGTGCGCCACGCTGCATACAAACACGGTCGTTACTAAGGGACAGATCGTTGGCGGGGTCAGGGCCATACCGCTGGTGGTCAAAAGGGCAATCGTCGAAAGTGCCGTCTCCGCCGCCAAGGACGTGTTTGAGGGTTGCCTGCAGGTCAGGGTCATACGCAAGCCCAGGGCCGGTGTGGTTATTACAGGCAGCGAGGTCTATACCGGCAAGGTCGAGGACAAGTTCCTGCCCGTTGTAAAGACCAAGATAGAGCGCTTTGAGGGCGAGGTCATAGGTTCATACCTCGCACCCGACGATGCCTCATTCATTGCACAGAGGCTCAGGGGGCTCATCGAGGCGGGGGCTGACCTGCTGGTAGTCACCGGCGGGTTGTCGGTAGACCCCGATGACGTCACGCGGTTTGCCGTAAAGATGCTAGGCGCTACAGAGATGCACTATGGGGCAGCGGTGCTGCCTGGGTCGATGTTCCTGATTGCCTATATCGAGGGCAACGCAGGGACGACCATCCCCATCCTCTGCATCCCGGCCTGTGGGATATATCATGGTATAACCATCTTTGACCTGGTGCTGCCACGCATCCTGGCCGGAGACCACATCGGTAGAGAAGAACTCGCTGAGATGGGACACGGAGGGATGTGCATACAGTGCAAGGACTGCTACTATCCAGTCTGCCCCTTTGGAAAGTGACGCCATGCAACTACGCGATACTTATGGTCGGGTCATTGACTATATCCGTATCTCGATAACAGACAGATGCAGCCTGAGATGTATATATTGTACCCCAACGACCTCCGCGCCACACTACGACAGAAATGAGGTGCTGACCTTTGAGGAGATATTGAGGTTCGTTGTGGCCGCCTCAGAGCTTGGGGTCAAGAAGATACGCATCACCGGCGGGGAACCCCTGATGCGTCACGGTCTGCCAGAGCTGGTCAGGGAGATTAAGGCCATCGGAGGCATCGTTGACCTCAGCCTCACCACTAACGGGTTGCTGTTGCCGGCATATGCCCAAAGACTGGCCGCTGCCGGCCTCGACAGGGTAAACATCAGCCTCGACTCCCTCCTGCCCCAAAGGTATGCAGAGATAACCGGAGGCGGCAACCTCACAAAGGTGCTCGACGGTATACAGGCAGCAAGAGACGCCGGTCTCACACCCATTAAATTGAACGTGGTGCCCATGAGAGGCATCAACGACAACGAAATTGAGTCATTCGCCCGCATGACACTCCTGCAGGATATCCACGTGCGATTTATAGAACTCATGCCAACGGCCGTGATCGGCCCAGAGTACACAGCAACACTAATCAACAGCAGTGAAATCCATCAACGCCTGCAACAGATAGCCCCCCTGCTCCCAGTCAAACTAAGGCTCAACGGCCCAGCCCGATACTATCGGTTTGAATCCGCCACCGGCGTCATCGGCATTATCAGCGCCATAACATGCCACTTCTGCCAGGACTGCAACAGGATGAGACTCACGGCCATCGGTAAACTCAAGCCATGTCTCTTCTCAAATAAGCTCATCGATCTCAAACCATTCTTGAACAATAGCTCATCTATCGAGCAACTAAAAGACCTGATACTCACCGCCACCAAACTAAAACCCCAAAACCACAATATCACCCCCTCAACCTCCACCCTCGCCATGTCCCAAATCGGCGGCTAAAAGACAAAGAAAAAGAAGGGGAGCGGCTCCGCCCTCCCCTCAGACCCCTCCTGCAAGGGGACCAGTCCCCTTGACCCCTTCCTGCGATGGCTTTAGCTTGAACTTGTGCACCATTTTTACGGCGTGTGATTATCGGGTTTGACAATCAGAAATCCATTGACATTTTTTGTCATACACTTACAAAAGGTGTCATACACATGCGCCCATATTTTTCATCGATGCGCCTATTTTGCTTGTCGTTATGGCTGGCACGTTAAATGCCTACAACATGGTGGACTATCATACTGGCCGATTTATGCTACGCTATCTAATGGGCATCTGTGCTAATTACCAGATTTTGCTGGTATACAGAGCCAATATTAAACGTATGTTTGGAGGAAGAATCATGTCGTTGCGAAGTAACAGTCAAACTAGGATAAGGTATCTCTACCGTAACAGTGTGTTCAGCGTAAGGGTATTGTTTATGCTGGCGATGTTTATCGCGGTTGGGGCGGTGTTTTTGGGCAGCTTTACACCTGATGCCTTTGGGGATGGCAGCGCAGGGAAACCTACCGCGATAGTAATAGTACCCACGCCGACGCCCACCCCGACGCCGACGGTCTTTTTAACTGTTCACACGAACGGTGGCACAGGCGGTGGGTCAGTGATGAGTTCAGACGCCACTATCGACTGCGGAAGGGTCTGTACGGCCAGCTATACGTTAGGCACAACCGTCATCCTGACGGCAACGCCAGATTCCACCTCGACCTTTGACAGCTGGAGTAGTGACTGCACAAGGGTAAGCGGGGCGGTTTGCTACGTATCGATGACGGCAGCAAAAGATGTGACAGCAACGTTTACTTCAAACGCAAGGCCGACACCAACGCCTACACCGACACCAACACCGTCGTCAAGGCCAACACCGACGCCAACACCGACGCCAAGGCCAACGTCAACACCGGCGCCAACACCGTCGTCAACACCAACGCCGACCGTGACGCCAACACCATCGTCAACCCCTACACCAACGTCAACACCGGCGCCGACACCAGTAGCTTATAACGTTGTAGCCACATGGGGAAGCCTTGGAACAGCAAATATGCAGTTTAATAACCCTCAGGGCGTGGCGGTGGACAAAGCAGGAAACGTATATGTCGCTGATTCTGGCAACAACCGCATCCAGAAGTTTAACGGTAACGGTTTCTTTAAGACCAAGTGGGGAAGCCTTGGAACAGCAGATGGCCAGTTTAATCAACCTGAGGGAATAGCTCTGGACAAAACAGGAAACGTATATGTCGCTGATACAATCAACAATCGCATCCAGATATTTGACGGTAACGGTAATTTCAACCTCAAGTTGGGCGCCTCTGGAATCGGAGATGGCTATTTTAACAAACCCATTGGAATAGCGGTGGATAGCGATGGACGCATCTATGTCGCTGACGATATGAACTATCGCATCCAGGAGTTTAACCAAGGCACTTATTACTTTATAACCAAGTGGGGTACCCTTGGAACAGGAAATGGCCAGTTTAATCAGCCTTATGGCGTGGCGGTGGACAGCGCAGACAACATATACGTCTCTGATTCTGCTAATTCCCGCGTTGAGAAATTTGATTATGCCACTAACTTTCTAACCTCATGGTGGACGGCAGGAAATGGAAATCCCTCATTGGGATACACCACTGGAATAGCGGTGGACAGTGTAGGAAACGTGTATGTCGCTGATTCTTCTCACGCTTGCATTAACAAGTATGATGCTAACGGCAACTTCATAACCAAGTGGGGAAGCCAGGGTTCAGGAAGTGGTCAGCTTGATCACCCCGCCGGAATAGCGGTGGACAGCGCAGGAAACGTGTATGTCGCTGATTCTTATAACAATCGCATCCTGAAGTTTGCTCCATCCTCGCCAATACCAACGCCAACCCCAGTATCTTATTCCTTTTCCGGCAAGTGGGGAAGCCTTGGAGCAGGCAATGGGCAGTTTAATAATCCTTACGGAGTGGCGGTGGATAATACAGGAGACGTATATGTCGCTGATTCGGGCAACAGCCGCATCCAGAAGTTTGACACAATCGGTACCTTTAAGACCATGTGGGGAAGCCTTGGGACAGCAAATGGGCTGTTTAATAATCCTGAGGGAATTGCAGTGGACAAAACAGGAAACGTCTATGTCGCTGATACACTGAACTATCGCATCCAGAAGTTTGACGGTAGCGGTAATTTCACCCTCAAGTTGGGAAGCGGACCATTAGTTTTAGATGGCTACTTTGACACACCCATTGGAATATCGGTAGATAGCGACGGACGCATATATGTTGCAGATACGAAGAACTATCGTATCCAGGAGTTTGACTCAAACACTAATTTTATAACCAAGTGGAGTACTACAAACGTAGGATGTGGCCTGTATAGTCCACCTTTTGGAGTGGCGGTGGACAGCGTAGACAACATATATGTCTCTGCTACTGGCAGCAGCCCCTGCGTTGAGGAGTATGATTATAACACTAATCTTACAGACTTAGTGTTTATGGGAGGAGACGTCTCACTGGGGACCACCACTGGAGTGGCAGTTGACAGCCTGGGAAACATGTATGTTGCTGATATTGATCACGCTTGCATTAACAAGTATGACGCTAACGGCAACTTTTTAACCAAGTGGGGAAGCCAGGGAGCAGGAGATGGTCAGTTTAATCATCCCATTGGGGTTGCGGTGGACAGCGTAGGAAACGTGTATGTCGCTGATTCCTATAACAATCGCATCGAGAAGTTTGCCCCCTCCTCTCCAATACCAACACCGACGCCAACACCAACGCCAGCTCCAAAACCACACGTTAAAGGTGACTTCGACGGCGATGGCAAGAGCGACATGCTCTGGTATGAAACCACCACAGGGAATGTCTATATCTGGTTTATGAATGGAGCCACGCCAAGTTCCAAACAGTTTGTAGCCCAGGGCGTGCCATCAGATTGGACGATTGTAGGTAAGCCCGATCTAAACGGCGATGGCAAGACCGACGTGCTCTGGCAAAACACCATCTCTGGGGATGTTGTTGACTGGATAATGAATGGAGCCTACGTGACATCAGCTAACTATGTGTATCATGGTCTGCCTCCGGAGTGGCAGATTATCGGAGTGGGAGACTTTGACGGCGATGGCAAGGACGATTTACTGTTGCGAGACACAACTCATGGGGGGCTTCTTGTTATCTGGTTTATGGACGGATACAAAATAAGTTCAGCGCAGCTCCTGTCCCAGGTCGCACCGTCAAATTTAGTGCTTAAAGGCATTGCCGATCTAAACGGCGATGGCAAGGCCGATATGGTCTGGCAAGACACCAGCAATAATAATGTAGCTGGCTGGCTAATGAATGGAGGCATTATAGCATCCAAGGACTGGATTGAACTTGGTTTGCCTCCAGTGTGGCAGATTCTTGGCGTGGGAGACTTTGACGGCGATGGCAAGGACGACATATTGATATACGCCGCAGGTACTGGAGATTATGCCATCTGGCTTATGAATGGACTCACGATAACTGCAGGGAATTATGTAGACCTGCACCCTCAGCACATTCCATCAGTTTGGGCATTTAGAGGCATAGCCGATCTAAACGGCGATGGCAAGAGCGATATCCTTTTGCAAGACACCAACTCCGGTGGTGTTGCTCTCTGGACAATGAATGGATTCATGGCACCATCAAAAGACTATATTGTCACTGCCACTACCATGCCTTCACAGTTTCAGATCAAATAAACCCTTAGCAATAAGGTCGAATTGACTTAAGAGGGGCTGGCCGCAGAGTTGCTGTGTGCCAGCCCCTTCTTGTTTATTTCGTTAGTTCAATACCTCGCTGCTTTATTCTGGTGCATTGACATTTTTTGTCATACACTTACAAAAGGTGTCATACACATGCGCCCATATTTTTCATCGATGCGCCTATTTTGCTTGTCGTTATGGCTGGCACGTTAAATGCCTACAACATGGTGGACTATCATACTGGCCGATTTATGCTACGCTATCTAATGGGCATCTGTGCTAATTACCAGATTTTGCTGGTATACAGAGCCAATATTAAACGTATGTTTGGAGGAAGAATCATGTCGTTGCGAAGTAACAGTCAAACTAGGATAAGGTATCTCTACCGTAACAGTGTGTTCAGCGTAAGGGTATTGTTTATGCTGGCGATGTTTATCGCGGTTGGGGCGGTGTTTTTGGGCAGCTTTACACCTGATGCCTTTGGGGATGGCAGCGCAGGGAAACCTACCGCGATAGTAATAGTACCCACGCCGACGCCCACCCCGACGCCGACGGTCTTTTTAACTGTTCACACGAACGGTGGCACAGGCGGTGGGTCAGTGATGAGTTCAGACGCCACTATCGACTGCGGAAGGGTCTGTACGGCCAGCTATACGTTAGGCACAACCGTCATCCTGACGGCAACGCCAGATTCCACCTCGACCTTTGACAGCTGGAGTAGTGACTGCACAAGGGTAAGCGGGGCGGTTTGCTACGTATCGATGACGGCAGCAAAAGATGTGACAGCAACGTTTACTTCAAACGCAAGGCCGACACCGACACCGACGCCAACACCGTCGTCAAGGCCAACGCCAACACCGACACCGACGTCAAGACCGACGCCGACGCCGACACCGTCGTCAACACCGACACCTACGTTGACACCTACACCAACGTCAACACCGACGCCAACACCATCGTCGTCCCCAACACCGTATGTCTTTATCAGCAAGTGGGGAAGCAAAGGGGTAGACAATGGGCAGTTTAATGAGCCTCATGGAGTGGCCGTGGACAGCGCAGGAAACGTGTATGTCGCTGATACCATGAACAATCGCATCCAGAAGTTTGGTTCAAATGGTAACTTCATAGCCAAGTGGGGAAGCCCTGGCACAGGAAATGGCCAGTTTAATCAGCCTTATGCCGTGGCAGTGGACAAGGCAGGAAACGTGTATGTTGCTGATACGGTCAACAGTCGCATCCAGGTGTTTGACGGTAACGGTAATTTTCAAACCAGTTTGGGAGCCTCTGGAATCGGAGATGGCTATTTTAACCAACCAAGAGGATTAACGATAGACAACGACGGACGCATATATGTGGCCGATACGATGAACTATCGCATCCAGGAGTTTAACCCAGGCACTTATAACTTTATAATCAAGTGGGGTACCCTTGGATCAGGAAATGCCCAGTTTAATCAGCCTTTTGGAGTGGCGGTGGATAGCTCACAAAACATATATGTCGCTGATGCTGCTAATAGCCGCATCCAGAAGTTTGATTATACCACTAATTTTATAACCTCGTGGGGACTCTCAGGGGCTAACCCATTGAATGGACCCGCTGCCGTGACATTGGACAGCGCAGGAAGTGTGTATGTCTCTGATTCGGGTAACGCTCGCATCCAGAAGTATGACGCTAACGGCAACCCTATAATCATGTGGGGCAGCCTTGGAACGGGAGATGGGCAGTTTGATCACCCGGCTGGAATTGCGGTGGATAGCGCAGGAAACGTGTATGTCGCTGATTCTTATAACAATCGCATCGAGAAGTTTTCTTCAACACCGACAACGCCAGTATCTTATTCCTTTGCCGGTAAGTGGGGAAGCCCTGGCACAGGAAATGGGCAGTTTAATCAGCCTTACGGAGTAACGGTGGACAAGACAGGAAACCTGTATGTCGCTGATACGGGCAACAGCCGCGTCCAGAAGTTTGACACAAGCGGTAACTTTAAAACCACGTGGGGAAGCCTTGGAACAGCAGATGGGCAGTTTAATCAGCCTGAGGGAATAACGGTGGACAAGGTAGGCAACGTGTATGTCACTGATACCATGAACAATCGCATCCAGACATTTGACGGTAACGGTAATTTCAGCCTCAAGTGGGGTGCCTTTGGAATAGGAGATGGCTTGTTTCACTATCCCGTTGGAATAGCGGTGGATAGCGACGGACGCATATATGTGGCTGATGAGATGAACTATCGCATCCAGGAGTTTAACCCAAACACGAATTTTATAATCCAGTGGGGTACACTTGGATCAAGCAATGGCCAGTTTAATGAGCCTTTTGGAGTGGCGGTGGACAGCGCAGACAACATATATGTCTCCGACCTTGCTAACGCCCGCGTTGAGAAATTTGCCTATACCACTAATTTTCTAACCTCATGGTGGATGGCAGGAAATGTCTCATTGGGATACACCACTGGAATAGCGCTGGACAGCCTTGGAAACGTGTATGTCGCTGATACCTCTCACGCTTGCATTAACAAGTATGACTCTAACGGTAACTTTCTAACCAAGTGGGGAAGCCAGGGGTCAGGAGATGGTCAGTTCGATCACCCCACAGGAATAGCGGTGGACAGCGTAGGAAACGTGTATGTCGCTGATTCCTATAACAATCGCATAGAGAAGTTTGCCCCCTCCTCGCCAATACCAACACCAACACCGACACCAACGCCAGCTCCAAAACCACACGTTAAAGGTGACTTCGACGGCGATGGCAAGAGCGACATATTTTGGAAAGACACAATTTTTGGGTTTACTTATATCTGGTTTATGAATGGGAGCACGATAAGTTCCCCTCAATCAGTATTTGGGGGAATATCATTAAATTGGAAGTTTTTAGGTAAGCCCGATCTAAACGGCGATGGTAAGAGTGACATGCTCTGGCAAAGCAACAGCACAGGGGATGTTGTTGCCTGGATAATGAATGGAGCCACTATAGCATCCGAATGCTATGTTAAGTATAATCTGTCTCCAGAGTGGAAGATTATCGGAGTGGGAGACTTTGACGGCGATGGCAAGGACGATATATTGTTGCAAGACCCAACTTATGGATATGTTGGTATCTGGTTTATGGATGGATGCACAATAACTTCAGCAAGCCTTATACCCCAGCTCCTGCCTGTAAATTGGACACTCAAGGGAGTGGCCGATCTAAACGGCGATGGCAAGGCCGATATAATCTGGCAAGACACCAGCAATAATAATGTAGCTGGCTGGCTAATGAATGGAGGCATTATAGCATCCAAGGACTGGATTGAACTTGGTTTGCCTCCAGTGTGGCAGATTCTTGGCGTGGGAGACTTTGACGGCGATGGCAAGGACGACATATTGATATACGCCGCAGGTACTGGAGATTATGCCATCTGGCTTATGAATGGACTCACGATAACTGCAGGGAATTATGTAGACCTGCACCCTCAGCACATTCCATCAGTTTGGGCATTTAGAGGCATAGCCGATCTAAACGGCGATGGCAAGAGCGATATCCTTTTGCAAGACACCAACTCCGGTGGTGTTGCTCTCTGGACAATGAATGGATTCATGGCACCATCAAAAGACTACATTATCACTAGCATACCTTCAGCGTATCAGATACAATAAACCCTTAACGATAAGGTCGAAATAGGGGCTGGCCGCAGAGTTGCTGTGTGCCAGCCCTTTCTTGTTTATTTCCTTAGTTATAGGGATCAATTGGAATATTATTATTGTGTAACGCATACACTGTGAGAAAGGTATAATGGGGTCAAGGGCACTGGTGCCCTTGCAGGGGGTTCTAAAGGGGGGCGGAGCCGCCCCTTTCTTTCTTTTCTTCTTCTTCTTTTATTATTCGTAGACCTCGTCGTTGTGTTGTTCTTTTGGGGTGGCGTCGGGTTGACCATCCACTGGCGGCGTGGCGCTGTCAACGTCTGCGCCTAGGATGTCCTGCATACTGCTTACACGCTTGTAGGTCTTTGGAACCTCAAACATGGACTTGTCAGCGGCGCCAACCTTTATGTCAGTCAGCTCCATCTTGACCGTAGAGGCCTTGCCCTTGCGTTTGGAATCCGACGACTTTACCTCGTACTTGATTATCAAACCACCGAGGTCATCCGCCTCCCAGATGACGCCATCATACCTTGCCTTTGGCCTATCCTTGAGATAGAATGTGACATTGTACTTGGTGCAGGGGTGGTCATTTACGGTCTCGTTGCCGGTCTTTTCCTTGTCTACCCTGGCGTTTTTATCGCCGGGGGAAGGTACATCCTGTCTTAAGGGCTGCTCCATGTAGGACTTTGCATCGTTAGAGACCGTTATGGATTTTTTGGCATCAGGCAGATTGATAAAGACAATACCATTAATTGACGGGTTTTCAATCCTCATCTTATTGTCCATATAAGCCACGGTCACAGACATCCCGCTCAGTGTCATCTTCGCCGTGTAGTTGTCCGGTGCGGCGGCATCAACAACGCCCGCCACTATCAACAGCAAGCACAGGGCTAACAGATACTTATACACAAGACCTCCTCCAAGGATATCCTATTTCCTTCCCTTATAAATATCTTTACGATGCCCAATATCTTTAATCACGATGTTGTTTTCATATACGGTAAAGATAATTCTCCACTTACCTATGACATACCTATAATGACTTGACCAAGGTCCATTAAGAGCTTTATATGTGAGTTCATCTATGTTGTCAATTAAATGATCTATTTTTTCACTAATTCGTTTAGCAATACCAGGATCAAGCTTTTCTAACTTACATGATGCCTTATGAGACCACGTTAAGTTTGCTCTCAATACGCCTTTTAACCTCCTCATGCGAAATACCACTCTGATCGTCTTTATGAGTCTCGAGGTATTCCTTCACCTCATCCTGAAGTTCTAACCCATCATCAGGGTCTATCATATCAGCAATAATACGCCTCATGAGTTTTTCAAACTCTTCAACCGTTAAGTCCTTGACAAACATATTAAGCATCTCCTTGTTTGAATCTTTTAATCGTGCTATATCACAAGCCTCTGTCTACCCCCTTGGTTTGGCAAGTATCTCAAGGACCTTGAGGTCGAGAAAGCGTTTTGAGGCGGCGGCTCGCACGACCATTACCGTATCTGCCCCCCTGCCCGTACCGGCCACAACCACGACCTCGCCACCCTCGGGGACAAGCCCGGCATCGGCAGCCATCATGACCATTTCGCAACACACCTTCGGCCCCTCGCCAAACCTCCTCAACGCCTGAGCCACGATCATCGCCGGGTACATCCCGCCGCTCTTGGTCGAGAGCGCCGTCTCCAACGAGTGCGTTATCATAGTCCCCGTATAGAGTGTCGCCCCGTTTTGACGGATCACCTCAACGCTCTCTGGCGATATCTCTATAGCGTTGGCCTCCCGAAACCCATAGGAATGGGTCACCACAATGACCCGTGTGTCGCCCCCCTTAAAGGCCTCCGAAAAGGCAACGCCGGTCTCTCCCGTTGTGCTTGCCACGATCAGATGCTTATAGCCATACTGCTCGATGGCCCCCCTTGCGATCCGCAGACACGCGGGCGTGTGTGCCTTGCCGGGTGAGTCAAAATACACGATCTGTCTTTCTATATTCTCCTTGCTCATAATCTCTTAATTACCCTTTACGTTGAATCTGTTCATACAACTATCCACGCCCTCAACAACGATGCAGCCAATGGCCTCAACCGCACGCTGTATGGCCTCCTCCACCACCGTTGCCTCAGACCTGCTAAAGCCACTGAGGACGTACTCCTCAACCGGCACATCGATGTCCCTGCCAACGCCCAGCTTTACCCTCACAAAATCCCTCTGCCCTGTGCAGTCTATGATGGACTGTATCCCCTTATGACCACCGGAGGAGCCACCACGTTTGATCTTTAACCGACCGGTGTCCATATCTATGTCGTCGTGGATGACGATGGTGGTATCCATGTGGTACTTCATTATATCTCTCATGGCATTTCCACTTAGGTTCATATACGTCAGCGGTTTTATGAGCAGCGCCTCTTGCCCCTCAATAACCCCGTTGCCAGTCTCCGCTGCCCCCCTGGTCTTCAGCTTTATGCCGTACCGGGAGGCCACCTGGTCGAGTACCATAAAGCCCACGTTGTGGCGCGTATATCTGTATCTTGAGCCTGGGTTGCCAAGCCCCGCTATGACCCACATAATTGATAGCTATCAAGACTGATCAATATAAGTGGTATTATTTTTCCTTTTCCTTATCCTCAGCCTTTCCTTTCTTTATGACCTCAGGCTCCTTGACGGCCTCAGCGCCTTCACCGGATGCCTGCTCTGAGGCAAGCAGCGCCGTGGATAACACCGTGGCGAGCACCTCGACAGGGTCGGTGAGGACCTTTATGCCGCTCTGCACCTTGAGGTCGTTGACGTGCAAGGAGTGACCGATCTCAACGTCCGTGACGTCCAACTCAATATGGGCAGGGATCGCATCAGGCAGACACTCTATCTCTATCTCCCTCAGACCCGATTGAAGTATCCCGCCATCCCTCTTGACACCAACGGGTACGCCCACCAAGAGCACCGCCACGCTTAACCTCAGGGTCTCCTGCATGGAGACCTCGTAAAAGTCCGTGTGCAAGAGCGCACCCTTTAGGTAGTCAAGCTGATGGTCCTTCATCAGGGCCAGCTTAGTGGTGCCGTCAGTGAAGTTAAGATTAACGAGCAGTTGTTGACCATAGCTGGCATTAACAAAGGCAACAAGCTCCTTCCTGCTTATCTGTATCGGCGTGGACTGTCCATGTCTGTAGATTACGCATGGTATAACCCCATTACGCCTTAGCGAACGCGCGACACCCTTACCAGTTTCCTTTCTGACCTCCGTGGCCAGATTCATTCTTTCCATAAATCTATCTTCTCCCGTTTTTCATTAAGTTTTTTCATAATCTTTGTTCATTATAGAGTATGCTACAAGAACAGTGAGCTGATAGAGGACTCCACATGGATCCTCTCAATGGCCTCGCCAAGCAGACGCGCCACACTTAAGGTAACCAGCTTTGGACAGTGGTCGCTCTTGCTGTCAAGTGGGATCGTGTTGGTGGCAATGACCTTTTCTATAATCGATTCATTAATCCTCTGCACCGCCGGCCCGGAGAGGACGGCGTGGGTGCAAGCGGCGTATACCCGTTTGGCACCGTTTTCTATTAATATCTGTGCAGCCTGGGACGTTGTGCCGGCAGTATCTATCATATCGTCCAGTATCAGCGTATCCTTGCCTTTTACATCTCCGATGACATTCATCACCATACAGACGTTTGCCTCCTCCCGCCTCTTATCGATTATGGCCAGGGAGCAGTTAAGGCGTCTGGCAAATGACCGTGCCCTCTCCACCCCCCCCGCATCCGGAGAGACGATGACGAGGTTATCCACAGGGCAGTTCTGCCGTATGTACTCCAACAGCACCGGTATGGCATAGAGATGGTCTACCGGTATGTTGAAAAAACCCTGAATCTGTCCCGCGTGCAGGTCTATTGTCAGCACCCGGTGTGTCCCTGCCACCTCTATGAGGTCGGCCACCAGCTTGGAGGATATGGGGACGCGCGGCTGCACCTTTCTGTCCTGCCTGGCATAACCGTAATAGGGGATAACCGCCGTTATCCGCCCCGCCGAGGCACGCTTGAGGGCATCTATCATCAGCAACAGCTCCATTATGTTGTTGTTGACAGGCATACAGGTTGACTGTATGACAAAGGCATCATCCCCCCTGACATTCTCATTAATCTTTATTGATATCTCACCATCGCTAAAGGTCTTTACCGACGTGTCGATCAACGGAATCTTCAGGTGCTGGGATACCTCTTCAGCTAACTTACGGTTAGAGTTACCCGTGAGCAGCTTGATCTCTTTAGACATTCTAATAACTCCTTTACTAAGTTTGACTCCTTACTTTCTTGAGTTTGGCCTTATTTATTAAACCTTCTGGGACGGGAGGATTCGAACCTCCAAATGGGAGATCCAAAGTCTCCTGACTTGCCATTTGTCGACGTCCCAACTGCTTACAGGTATTGTAAATCATGTGCAGTACAATTGTCAAAAAAGAAATTCGCTCTATTGACAACATTTTATCTTTATGCTATTATTTAATATAAGCTTTATAAGCGCTAAAGCATAGTTTAGTTGCGATACTTTAGCAGAAGGAGAATGAAAGATGCAGCAGTCGAGGATTCTTGCAAGGAGCGATGAGGCTTGGCCAGACACCGCGAACATATCCACTGTGGAGATCCCATTATCGGAACAATGGCTGTATGACAACAAAGAAGCCCTCGAAAGTGTCAGGGCAGGGTTGGAGGACTCTAAAGCAGGCAGGATAACGAAACTCAACCTCGACGAACTATAGGAAGGCTCTTGTTTGAGGTCTTCTATACTGGTAAAGCCAAAGACCAGCTAATCAGGCTCAAATCCAACAGCGGTTTGGCAAAAAGGTATAGTGCGGTTAAAAAGGCTATCGGGTATCTTTCCCAAAATCCTAAATACGCCGGATTAAATACCCATGAGTTTAAAATGCTAAAAGGCCCCAAAGGAGAGAAAGTCTTTACCGCGTATGCGGAACAATCCACACCGGCAGCATACCGTATCTTTTGGCACTATGGCCCGGAAAAAGATCAGATAACAATTATAGCCGTAACATCCCATCCATAAGCCTTATAGTCTTTTTCACATCTGAGGAGGGCCAGGAGCGTGCCTTGAGCGGTAAAGAAGCAGCGCCGCCCCCCTTTTTTTTTCTTCTTAGGGGTTGAACTATACCCTTGGTCAAATGCGATTGCCCTGTTACTGAATCGGCAGGGTAAAGGAGAAGGTACTTCCCTTGCGTGGGGTACTTTCGACCCATATGCGGCCCCCGTGGTGTTTTACAATCTCCCTGCAGATGGGAAGGCCAAGTCCGGTTCCCCTTGGTTTGTCCGTCAGCGTGTCGCCAATCTGTTTGAATTTCTCGAAGACCTCATTATGCTCTGACGGGGGTATTCCAATACCCGTGTCAATCACCGATATAAGTAGTAATCCCTCCTGTCTTGTGGCTTTAAGCGTTATGGAGCCCTCCGGTGTGAACTTCACGGCGTTGGATATCAGGTTTATCACAACCTGAAGGATTTTATCGTGATCTCCCGTTGTGGCGGGAAGATTCTCTTGTGCCTCAATTAAAAACCGGACGGAATCTTTCCCCCTAACCAGAGAGGAAGTCGCCTTTACCGCGTGGTTTAACAGCTCTTTCAAGTTGATGGCCTCGCTTTGCCAGACCATCTTGCCGGCCTCAATCTTCGTAAGGTCAAGCACGTTGTTTATTAGATCGGTCAACCTTTGGCCTTCCGACAATATAATGTTGATGTTATCCTTGATTCGATTGCTGTGACGCCTTACCTTTTTATCGTTGTGGTTAAGCGATGGGAAGATAACGGAGTCGAACGAATCCTGTATGATCTCGGCAAACCCAATGACCGACGTCAGGGGCGTTCTCAACTCGTGTGATACATTGGAGAGAAAGGCCGACTTCATTTCGTCCAGCTTCTTGAGTTTGTCATATGCCTCCTGGAGTTCTTCAGTTCTCTCCTTTACCTTTGAGTCGAGGGTCTCGATATTATTTCTTAATTGATCGACCATACCATTAAATGTATCGGATAATATTCCAATCTCGTCGTTGCTTTTAATGCAGCTTTTTGCCGTCAGGTCTCCCTCCTTGACCTTTGAGGCAGTTATGAAAAGCTCTTTCAGAGGGCTTACCAACTTCCTGGACAGGCTGTATCCGATGGGAAATAAAACCAATAACCCGGCAAAGGCTACAATAAGTATCCTGTTTTTGAGGATACTGGAGCTTCTGCGGAGTTCCTCCACGTAAACAGATGAGGCGATGTACCAGCCCAGGGGCTTATAAGAGCGCGACCAGGTTATTTTATCGTATATATAGTTTCCGGGGTCTTCAAGTTTATCCCACTTGTATCTCACCCCTTCAGGCTTGTCCGCGATCTCGACAAATTCGGGCATAATGGGTCTACCCCTCTCAGGGTCTATCAAGCCCTTGACGCTTGTATTATCCAGGTTTTTATTGGGATGTATCACCATAAACAGGTCTGTGTCGAAAACGTATATATAACCGGTTTTAGCTATCTTAACGTCTTTCAATATACGGTGCAAATCGGATATCATGGATTTTTTCCTTGCGTCAACCACTCTTTCGATGTCGTCCAGGTATACGCCGGTACAGATAACCCATCCCCATTGCGGGATATTTCTGAAATAAGTCAGTTTCTCTACAGGGGTATCGGTACCAAGCCTTCTCCATTTATAGGTATGATAGCCCTCTGAGTCTTTCAAGGCCATTTCGACCATGGGAGGTATAATAGGTTTCCCTTCGACGTCAACGAGGTTGACCAGATTCTCTCCCTGTAATGTCTTATCAGGATGGGAGAGTATTATACAATTATAATCAAATATGTAGATGTAATCGTCATGGCCGAATCTGAATCTCAGGAATTGTCCGAGGATTTTTTTCTGGGCGTCCTCTCTCGATATAAGACCTCGTTTAACCTCCAGGTCTACCGAATCGATATATTGCACGGCGAGGCCCAGGATATCCCTGAGTTCTCCTTTCCTTGTCTGGAGCGCTACCTCTCTGTAGGCCTCAAGGCTCATGTGCTGGCTTCTTACTATCTCGTAGACGTTATCCAAGACGGTTTTTGCGTTGGCCTCCTCGATTTCGTATACCTTGTCCTTTATAAATGGAACCGAAAGGGCGTAGAACAATACAGTAAGCGTCAGAAGGAGCACTACTATGGTCGAGAAATATTTTAAGAAGATCTTCGATCTAAACAAACCCACTCCATACAAGAGAAAGAAGAGAGGGGGGGCCGCCCCCTGGCCCCCTGCAAGGATGGCGGCTCCGCCCCCCCCTCACCCCCCTGCAAGGGCAGGGGTGAGGCACCCCTGCCACGAAGAAGTGCCCTTGACCCATTAATTCTCAATCCTACCCTCGTTATTTAAGTCCGAGGATGTCTCTTGCCATGCGTTTTAATTCCCTTGGGCTGAAGGGTTTTGTTATGTACTGGTCGCAGTGACATTCCAGTCCCTTTTCCTTATCGAACTCCTGTCCTTTTGCTGTAAGCAGTATCACGTAGACGTAGTTCATTCCAAGTGTGTTCTTGACCGTGTTGCATACGTCAAAACCATTCATCCTGGGCATCATGACGTCGAGAAAGACGAGTTGTGGCCTTCTGGCTTTTATGATCTCAAGGGCGTCGATGCCATTTTCGGCTGTGAGGATTTCAACGCCATCCTCCTCCTCAAGGGTCTCCAGCGATTGTTCGATAAGCGTCCTGATATGCGGTTCGTCCTCTACGATCAAGATTGTAGGCATGGTTTTTCTCCCAATTATTTAGTTTATACTGTTTTTCTTGTAGGCATTGAGGAATGCCTCAACAACCTTGGTGTCGAACTGGGTGCCGGAGCATTTTCTTAATTCCTCTAAGGCCGCCTCTAAGCTTAAACCTTTTCTGTAAGGCCTGTCGCTAGTCATGGCGTCAAAGGAATCTGCAACGGCTATTATCCTGGCGATCAGGTCGATTTCCTCGCCCATTAATCCATCGGGATACCCTTTGCCATCAACACGCTCGTGGTGGGACTTGATGCCAGGGATCACGTCTTTGAGCTCTTCGATGTGGGAGAGTATCTCCTGTCCATAGACCGGATGCATTTTGATTTCGTCGAACTCCTCCTCCGTAAGCCTGGAGGTTTTAAGCAAGACGTTGTCGCTTACGCCTATCTTACCGATGTCGTGAAGGATGGAGGCAAGTTCGAGTCTCTTCATGTCGCGGGTGGATAGGCCGAGTCCCTCTCCTATCAGGGCGCTGTAGTTCATGACCCTTTTGGTGTGGCCTCCGGTATAGGGGTCTCTTTTTTCTATAGTATCGGCGAGGGTGTTTATCGTCGTGATAAAGGCCTCTTTGAGGTGTTCGTAAAGTCGGGCGTTGTCAATGGCAAAGGCCGCCTGAGACACGAGGGTCGAAAAGAACTTGAGGTCGTTGGCAGTATAGTTATAGGGCTTTATCGTCCCTGCGCTTACGACTCCAATGGTTTTTTCCTTTGTCTTTATGGGGGCGCATATAAGGGAGCTAATGTTATTTCTGCTTATATATCTTTTGTCGGAGAGGCAGTCGTTGATTATTTCGGCCTTGCCGGTAAGTACAACGCTTCCGGCTATACCCATGCCTAGCTTTAGGGTCGTTTCCGACTCAACACAAGTACCGCTTGCAGCTATCACTTCGAGAGAGCCGGTTTTCTCGTTGTATACCATGACTGACACATTATCCGCGTGAATCTGGACCAACACCTGTTTGATGAGAAAATCACCTATCTCCCTGACATTAAAGGCATTGACTCTTTCCACAAAATCGTAGAGCATGGTAAGCTCGTTGTATTTGTCGAGGGCCTCCGTAGCCAGCGCCTTCTTTTCTACCTCCGTCTTTACCAGGTAGTTAAGCGCAGAGGCTATCACGGCAGTCTTGCCGTCGTCTCCGTACACCCATCCAACGGCCTGCCCCTCAGATACTATTGGCACGCCCACAGGGGGGGGCGGAACCAGCGGACCGGATACTTCATCTCCATACAGGGAGTTGCCTACGCTATCCCTGATAAGTATGTCCACTCCAAGGGAATCAACAAGCTCGTCAATCAGTCTTGACGTATCCTTTTTCAAAAGGAGCTTCTTCAGATTAAAAAGTGCCATTTACATAAATCCCCATATCTAATATTACTGCAATTACCCCTTTAATCCCTGCGGCAGTTTCTAAAACATCGGATGTATTATAACATGATTTCTGAGCTATTTGCCAACTAAAAAAATGGGGGCATAGAATTTTCATGGGAACAAGTAAGTAAATGGACATATCTTTACGACATTAGGATTGAGGATTATGGGGTCAAGGGGGCCGCGACCCCTTGCAGGGGGTTCTGAAGGGGGGCGGAGCCGCCCCTTTCTTTTTTCTCTCTTTTTCTTTCCCTTACGGTTGAGAAATGCGCCTGTTTTATGCTATGATTGATTTATATTTTTATAAGGAGGATTAAGTATTATGAGGTGGTTCTATAACCAGAAGATAGGGACAAAGCTAATCTTGAGCTTTGTCGTAGTTTCATTGATCACGGCTGCGATAGGCTATTTAGGCATTGTGAATCTGCATAAGCTCGATAATGCAAATACGATGCTCTATGAAAAGGCTACCCTCGCTGTTTCCTACATGGGACTTATTGGTATTGATTTTCAGAGGATCCGTACCAACGTTAGAGAGGCTATACAGGCCGACAAGGAATCAGACCAGCAGAAATATCTTGAGGTCTGTAAGCAGCTCAAGGAAGGAATACTTAAAAACACGGAGTTATACAAAAATACGTTGCATGATGATGAAGGCCGTGCTATGTTCAAGGAATTCATCGACACATTCAATGCCTATACCCCTTTGCTTGACAAGGAGATTGCACTGGGCACTGAACATAATATGCCTCAACTAAAGGAACTAGTCAATGGTGATGGCTCAAAGGCAGAAAGAGCACTGTACCCGATTATCAGAGGTTTCATTGAATATAATGACAAGGCGGCCAAGGCCATCGCTGATAAGAACACGATCCTGGCACACTCTGTAGCCAACACGATCATCATATTTACGGTTATCGGGATGGTATTAGCGATACTGCTTGGTCTTTTCATATCGCGTATAATCTCTGTGGCCGTCAGGAAGATCGCCAATGCGGCAGACAATCTGGCCCTTGGCGATGTGCACATAAATATCGATATTGACACAAATGACGAGATAGGTATGCTTGCGAGGTCGTTTCAGGGCGTTGTGGACAACATCAAGGAGGCGGCAGGCGCATCCGAAAGAATAAGCGCCGGAGACGTCTCGGTGGTCGTAAAGCCAAGGTCTGACAAGGATATCCTCGCCATAAGCATGGCCAAGGTCGTGGAGACCCTCAACGGGTTGATCTCGGAGACCGCGACGCTTACGGAGGCCGCCGTTAACGGCAGGCTTGGCGTAAGAGGCAGTGGCGACAGGTTTAAGGGCGGCTACAAGGAGATAGTCGTAGGGATCAACAAGACGCTGGATGCCGTTATCGGTCCGTTAAAAGTTGCAGCCAGGAACATAGACCGCATAAGCAAGGGGGACATCCCTGATAAGATAACCGCCGAGTACAACGGCGAGTTCAATGACATCAAGAACAATCTGAATTCGTTGATAGAGGCAGAGGCGCTGGTGGCCTCAATTGCTGAGGAGCTCTCACGGGGTAATCTCCAGTTGAAGGTAAAAGAGCGCTCAGACAAGGACAGGCTCATGCAGTCGTTGTCGCAGATGGTGGAGAGGCTTACGGATGTGGTGTCCAAGGTCCAGTTGTCGGCGGATGAGGTAACGGATGGCAGCACGCAGTTGAGCACGGCCTCTCAGGAGCTTTCCCAGGGGGCCAGTGAGCAGGCCTCATCGGTACAGGAGGTATCGGCCTCTATGCAGCAGATGTCTGCCAATATCAAGAGTAACGCCAACAACGCCTTCCATACGGAGAAGATCGCCGTCAAGTCCTCACAGAGCGCAAAGGAGAGCGGCGAGGCAGTGATCAAGACCGTCAAGGCCATGAAGGATATAGCGGAGAAGATAACGATCATCGAGGATATAGCCAGGCAGACAAACCTGTTGGCCCTCAATGCGGCCATAGAGGCGGCACGGGCGGGGGAGCATGGCAAGGGGTTTGCCGTGGTGGCATCCGAGGTGCGTGAGTTGGCCGGCAGGAGCCAGGCCGCTGCGGCTGAGATCAACAACCTCGTCTCATCCAGTGTTGCTGTATCGGAGAAGTCAGGCGAGATGCTAAAGGCCCTCGTGCCCGACATCCAGAAGACTGCCGAGCTGGTGCAGGAGATAAGCTCCTCCAGCGCCGAGCAGAACTCCGGAGCAGACCAGATCAACAAGGCCATCCAGCAGTTAGACCAGGTAATCCAGCAAAATGCCGCCGCCGCAGAAGAGATGTCAACCACCTCGGAGCAGTTATCGGCACAGGCAGAACAGATGCAAAGCGCCATTGGCTTCTTCAATACAGGCAGCGATGTTAAGCCCTCAAGAAAACCAGAGGTCATCCACACAAAAAGGCAGAGGACAAGGATTGCAGAACCCAGGATGATCGGCAATGATAGAGCCAGTGACCTAAAAAGATATCAAGCTAAACCAGACAGCAGGACAAAACTCACTGGCCCTAGCATACGACTCAACGAGGAAGATAGAGGCGCCTCAAAAGACAACGAGTTTGAACACTATTAGAAAAGAAAAGGGAAAAAAAAGAAAGAAGGGAAAGAAGGAGGGACGCCTGACCGCCCCCTCCTCAGACCTCCCCTGCAAGGGGTCACGGACCCCTTGACCCCTTATAGCGCGGGCTGATTAACAACTCACCAAATTTTCTAACGCGCTTGCCCTAGCTTGACTAAAGTCTCACGTAGGGTTAGAATAAATCAGGCAGGCTTGCTGCTTACAATGATTATTTAGGAGGTATTAGCATGAAGGGCAAATTTAAGGCGTTTATGTTTTTAGGGGTGTTGTTGTTTTTGACAGGCATTTATATGTTGCCATTGTTATTGGCCTCTGAGACAGATGAGACCTGTTCATTGTTTAAGGAGGGCAGCATCGATGGTATTCAATACCTCTCCGGTGGTATTGGAGTGGATGAACGGGCTCAGATTGAAAAGATGGCAAGGGGCAAGTACAACGTGAAGTTGGTGTTTGCCGTAACTGCTGGCAATTACCTTGGAAATATACCAGTAGAGGTTCAGGATAAAAAGGGGAATAAGGTCTTGAGCGTTGAGGTTGAGGGTCCCTGGTTTTACGTAAATCTCCCCAACGGGGCATACACGATAAAGGCCAATCTTGATGGCAAGGTGAAGGTTCACAGGCTCACTGTAGAGAAGAAGCTGCAAACGGTTGTCTTTGTCTGGTAAGCAAGGGCTCAACAAACGTAAGGGTGGGGGGCCTCGTGTTCCACCACTTGATGTGAGATGGAAAAGAAGCAGTTAAGCGTTATAGTGCCGTGTTTTAATGAAGAGCTGGTCATTGGTGAGACCAATACCAGGCTTATGGTCTTATTGGCTGGCTTTATAGAGAAGGGGTTGATAACCGATTTTGAGGTATTGTATGTAAACGACGGTTCTTCAGATGGCACGTTAGAGATGTTAAGCGAGTTTGCGTCAAAGGAAAGGCGCATAAAGGTCATTTCTTTCACTGGCAATTTTGGGCATCAGGCGGCGTTGACGGCGGGGCTCTATAGCTCTTCTGGCGACATTGCCGTCTCCCTCGACGCCGACCTCCAGGACCCGCCGGAGGTGATAGAGGCCATGATCGAAAGATACAACAGCGGTTGTGACATCGTCTATGGTGTACGCAGCAACCGTGAGCAGGACTCGTTCTTTAAGCGATTCACGGCACAGTTCTTTTACAGACTCATGGCGTTTATGGGGGTAAACATAGTCTACAACCATGCGGATTTCAGGCTTATCTCCAGGGCCGTTATAAGCGAATTCAAGAAATACGGCGAGATAAACAGGTTTCTACGCGGCATGTTCCCGGCTATGGGGTTCAAACAGGGGGTAGTTGAATACGCCCGTGAGAAGCGCTTTGCCGGCGAGACAAAGTATCCCCTCAGGAAGATGCTCATGTTTGCCGTTGAGGGCATAACCTCCTTTAGTAACTTTCCGTTGAGGTTGTCTTTTTTGCTGGGGTTTGTCAACTTTGTAGCGGCCTTGATCCTGGTTGTCTGGACGCTGCTAACCAAGCTCAAGGGGGCAGCGATCCCTGGTTGGGCATCCACCGTGTTACCGCTATACCTCTTTGGGGGCATTCAGTTGATGTTCATAGGGATATTGAGCGAGTACGTCGGAAAGATATACATGGAGGTCAAGCGACGACCCCTATTCATCATAAAGGAGACATATAACCTAAGCCACGCAAAAAAGACGTTTACACGCCGCCACAACGTTCAGCAAAAAAAAAGGGGGACGCCTGCCGCCCCCCTTTAGAACCCCCTGCAAGGGGTCACGGCCCCCTTGACCCCGTAATGGGTGGGTGCTGCTACTGTGCACCCGATTCCGGATATACTGTATAATAGATCAAATCGGCATTAGACACTACAGACGAACAAAGTGACATACGGAAGGAGGAAGACGTTATGTACCTTTACCTCATACAACATGCAGAGGCAAAGAGCGATGAAGAAGACCCACAAAGACCCCTTAATGACGTTGGATTAGCAAACATCAAAAAGACTGCCGCCTTTCTTAAACGGGGCAACATCAAGATTGACAAGATTTACCACTCGAGCAAGCTGCGGACAGTGCAAACAGCCAATGCCCTGGAGAATGAGCTCAACACCCCAGGTGGCACCGCAAAAATCGATGGACTGCTGCCCCTGGATAACCCGGCCTTATGGACAGACCGACTGGTAGAAATGGATGGCTCCGTGGCTATCGTCGGACACCTTCCACACCTGAGCAAACTTACCTCAATGCTCCTGTGTAACGCCGCCGAAACAGGTCTTATCACCTTTAAGATGGCATGTGTACTATGCCTGAAACGAAACGAACAAGACCTCTGGCTAATACAATGGATGATAACACCCGAAATATGTTGAAAAAGGTTCTATATAGAATGATTGGGGAGCAAGCATTACGGGGTCAAGGGGACTGGTCCCCTTGTGGGTGGGTCTGAGGGAGGGCAAAGCCCTCCCTTCTTTCTTTTCTTCCTTACTTAGCCTGCCAGTCGGGGGGCATACCGTTTACCACGAGTCCTTTATCTGCGGGCGAGTAGGTTTCAGTTTGACCTGTAGCCCAAATAAACGCATTGCCAAATGCCCCAGTCTGCCCAGCACGAACCGGCCATACAAATTCGTTGTAATTCTTATCGTTCATAGGGTTAATCCAGCCGTCGCCTATGATGACAGCCCACGCGTCGTATGTATCGTTACAGATAGGGGTAGATGACCAGTAGGAAACCAGGTAGTCAAGCGAGTTGACAATCTGCACATTGGCAAACCCTTGCGAAATTAACCATGCCCCTGGATTAGCCAGACCCACATTGATAAGACTCTCTATCTCGTTGATGTTTGGCAACCTCCAGTCGCTATAACCAAGATAATTGGCATTGTTTAAACAGTCCACATAATCAAGCGCAGCTTGCCATTTCATATTGCCACCTGTGCAACTGCCCACCGTTGGTGTACCTGCGTTTTTGCTCCACACCAACCCCGTGAGATTGTCGGTGACCGTCTGATCAGGCAGGTCAATAGCAAGAAAAATCATGGTTGGGACGCTTAACTCTCCATTAGCGCCTGATTACTCTATGTCCAAATACTTTTTAATGTGACCACGTTTGAATGGAGTACTACTGCTACTACAATGCCTTGTCGATTTACATCCCTAAAAAGAAATCACCAAATATGTTATTAACGTCCACCTCCAGTCCTTCAATGACCTTAGACTTAATCATGCCATCACTCTCTGATGTGGAAAAAAGTTTATATTTATCCCCTTCTATGGTAAAGACCTCGATAGTTTCAATTTCGGGAAAGACTAACCAAAATTCAGGTACTTTATAACGTTCGTACACCTCTTTCTTAGTTACAGTGTCCTTAGTATGAGAGCCTTTAGAGACGATTTCAATAACCATATCCGGCACTCCCCTTATCCAGTCTTGCGCTATAGCCTTATTCTCTTTTCTGATAAACAATAAATCAGGTTGTAACTCTTGTTCCTTCTCTTGTAGAATAACGTCAAGCGGTGAATAATAAACAACCCCCAATTTATTTTTCACAACAATTGGATTTATTGTGTCATATAGATTTTTGCTAATATTCTGATGCTTCCTAAACGGACTAGGCCCCATAACTTCCACCCCATTGATAATCTCTGTCAAGTCAAAGTCTCTGTCTAATGTTTGTGCTTCCATACAACTATTGTAGCATAAGGGATTGTTTTTTTAGAATCTAAGTGAGCAGATAAGTATTCGGCTTCCTCCTTACAGTCGCTGGGTATGATTGAGCATTGGGGTCAAGGGGACTTCTTTGTGGGGCGGCTCGCCCCTCCCCTTGTGGGTGGGTCTGAGGGAGCCAGGAGCGTCCTGGAGCGGTAAAGAGCCAGGAGCGTCCTGGCGCGCTAAGAAGACAGAGCCGCCATCTTTTTTCCCCATGCTAGAATAATTTTCCTGACCTAGGCAAAAACTTCCCCCTCCTGTATACTGTCCAACCTGCCATCAACATGTCTCTACCGCACGTTGCCGTGAATCTACCCACCTGGCATGGTAACTGCAAAGTAGTAATCGGTCTAAATAATTAAACTATTTTATGGAGGTACACAGATGAAGGCAGCAAGGTTATTAACAGGAGTGTTGATGGTTGCGATACTGGCGGTGGTATTGGTGTCGCTATTTAGGGGGATGGGGTTGGCAATGCTGTTCAACGTTGACGCATTTGTGATCGTCATTGGCGGTACGTTTGTTGGCTCGCTCATCGGGTTTCCAATGCGCAGGATCAAGACCACGGTGCTTGACATTGTCAACTCGTTTAGGGAGAAGGCTGATAACGCCTATATCGTGAGGGAAATCCAGGAGTGTTCGTCTATCAATCGCAGCGATGGCTTACGTGCCCTTGAGGATAAGGTGTCGGAGATCAAGGATGATTTCTTGCGGTTTGGTATCAACCTGGTGGTAAACAGCTACAGCGACAACGCAATCAGAGATATCATGGAGAGGGAGATGAATAACAGGCTTGTCAACCTTAACTTCAGCCAGAATGTGCTAAAGACCATAGCGCGCCTGACACCGTCATTGGGTCTTGCCGGTACGGTGGTGAGCCTTATAAAGATGTTTAAGAATATGAGCTCGGTTGAGACCCTTGCCCCAATGATGGCAGTTGCGCTGATGTCAACGTTCTATGGCGTGATTTCCTCAAACCTCATAGCAATACCACTGTGCGCAAAGCTCAAGGACAGGGCAATGATGTTGGAGGCTCATATGGCCTTAATCATTACCGGCACCATGTGCGTAAGCAACCTGGAACACCCCACAAAGATTGAAGAGAAGCTCAGACAATACGACGACGTGGAAGAGACAGTGGGCTTTAAGGGTCAATTAAGGACGATACCGGCAAGCGGTCTCCTGCGTTAAGCTATATTATATAAAGGATGGTTGGTCATGAGAAGTAACAACAATAAGGTCGATAACACAAGAGGTTTGATGAACATGTACTACGCACGTTTAGTAGAGAGGTCAGGGTCTTCTTCGGAGGATAATCTCTGGCTCTTTACAATGACGGATGTTATGTCGCTACTGCTGGTGTGTTTTGTCATGTTCTTTATAATAACAAACAAGAACAAGGCAACCGCCCAGGAGACAAGGCCCAACAAGGCCGTTTTGGTTGAGACCAAAAAGGAGGCTCTGGATAGGGATATCAGGATCAATGACCCAGCTCCTATAGCACAGGAAATCACAGTAGACCTGAAAAATGAAATGCCCGTTGTAACAACCGAGGTTGCGATAACCGGCGAGATAGCCTCGATCATCAGGGAGCTTAACCTCCAGGATGACGTAACCGTTGTTGCCATGAACAAAGATATAGTCGTAACGATGAAGGAAAATGTCAGCTTTGCCCCAGCAACGGCCAAGGTGCTTGATACCTCAAAACCAATCCTGGATAACATAGCCGAGATTATCAAGAGACATTCAGGCTTCATGGTCGAAATTGACGGACACACCGATAACGTACCGATCAATACCGTCCAGTACCCATCAAACTGGGAACTCTCCGCGGCAAGGGCAACCAGCGTGCTTAGGTACTTCATAAACACACACGACATAGAACCTTCCCGGCTCTACGTAAAGGGTAACGCCGATAGCCGCCCCATAGTCCCCAATGACACCCCAGAGCACAGGGCACAAAACAGAAGAGTTGAGATCAGACTCAAAGAGATAGCATCGTAAAAGGTGAGAATTAATCAATCCGCTCCTTACAGTCGCAGGGGGCCAGGGGGCGGAGCCCCCATTTTTTTTATCCTGCCGACAGTAAAGGTGTAATGTCAAATGTGATTGCCCTGTCAGCCATAAAGGTGCATAAATTTTTCATGGATATTAGTGAATCGTTGGTACCACTCCATTCAAACGTGGTCACATTGCTCAAGCATAGTAACAATGCCATATTATGAAGGCATAGAAATGGCTTAAATCCTGGTGACCACGGTTGATTGTGGTGCTACCAAGTACCGCACGGCAATAGCATTTGACGAAAATTGTCTCAAGCCCACGCAAGAAGGGGTCAAGGGGACTGGTCCCCTTGCAGGGGAGGTCTAAGGAGGGGGCGGAGCCGCCCTCCTTTTTTTTTCTTATCCCTTAGTTATCCACAATCTTGGTGTCTTTGGGGGGGGTGAAGGTGAAGGTCTCGTCGATGATGTTGGTGTTTAGGCGGACATCATTGAGCGTTATCTCGATTTCGTTGTCCTTGACGTCGCTGACGACTATCTTTTTGATCGGAAAGCCACCCTCCGACGGATAGATGTCGAAGTGCTTCATGTTGTTAAACTCCTTCTTGGGAACCAGACGCAGGACGCCGTTGTTTTCCGTGATGTCGTAGTTCTTCTCTACGTCCTTGAGGCCGCTTAACAGGGCTATCGGGCTATGACCCATTGTCTGTGCATCATAGTGGGTGCGTATGGCCTGGGACAGCTTCTTCTGATAGACTATGAGCACGTTGTCGTTGACGTAGACCTCCTGTACCTGATCCCCCTCGTAGTACCAGAACAACCTGTTTGGTATCTTGATGAAAAACTCGCCGTTGAAATTCATCTCCTTCCCGAGGTCCTTGAGCCTGCTTGTCTGCTTAAACTTTCCCTTTATGTCCTTGAGCGTGGAGTAGGCCTCCTTTACCCGCGACAAGAACTTGCCCTTGGCCTCCTCCGCTGTGGCATCCGTGCTCATCAGAGCCATTATAAGTGTGACAGACATAAGTGTGACAGACAACGATAAACCCAGGGACATTCCCTTTAAACCTTTAATCATCCTTTCTCTCTCCTTTTATAAGAAAATACTACCGTCATGGTTCTTAACAGTATGAACAGGTCAAGCCACAACGACCAATTCATTATATACCATATGTCCAATCTAATTCTATTTTCGTATGTGTCGTCCTTTCTCAGGGAGACCTGCCACAGGCCGGTTATCCCTGGCGCTACCTTTGTGATGGCGTCGATGTTGTCCTGTACGGCGTTGACCTCGCTCAACAAATACGGCCGAGGCCCGATGAGACTCATGTCCCCTTTGAGGACGTTGATCACCTGTGAGAGCTCATCCAGGGACGTCTTTTTCAAGAACCTCCCAACCCGTGTCAACCTGCCATCTACCGTGCTCCTGAAGTTCAGGCACCTGAAGGGGCGGCCCTCCCTGCCTATCCTCACACTGCAAGAGATAACGCTTCCACCCGGGGTTTCGAGCTTTATAAACGCCCATATAATGGCCATTAACACCAACCACAGTGGAGACAGGGCAAGGCTCACAGAGACATCAAAGAGCCTCTTGATAAACCTGTTAGGCAGTGACTTGAGATTGTTTCTGACCCTCAACAGGAACAACTCCTCATAGAACAGGTGTAACATCTGAGTGTTTAACATGGCCACCCCATAAAGGTCTGGCACGATCAGGGTGTGCCTGACCCTTCGCTGTATCTCATAGGCCATTGCCGAGGTCTTTTCGGCCCCCATCGAGGGCATTGCTATGATTATAGTGTCTATGCCAAGCTCCCTGACAAACCTGGTATAATGCCTGACCCGGCCAAAGACCTTTCTACCGTTTATGAATTGCCCTGTTTTTTCCGTCTTGTCATCCAAAAAGCCCACCACGTCATATCCGATATGCCTCTCCCTGTCCAACCACTGCACGATGAGGCGTCCAGCCTTACCTGCGCCAAGTATGAGTACCTTTTCCTTGCATATCCCCATGCGAAAAAAAAACTTCTTGCCGTAGAGATGAAACACCGGAAAGACAAACATCGAACCGACCCACAACATCACCAACACCGTACTAGACACCATCTCATACACCCTTCCGAGCATCACCACGGCCATCAACACGATAAAGGCCAACGTAAGGGCATGGAACAACTTCTTGGCCTCATCCCCAAAAGGTAAACGAGCCGTATATGTCTGCTGATAGGCTATGAAAAAGATATAAATTACCGGTATCCACCACAGTCTGACATAGTAACCAAGTGAATAATTGGGCGCTACCCCCTCATAAAACACAGGTACCAACCACTGCCTCACAGACCATGCACCCGATAGAGAGACATAATAAGACAGTATGTCAAGCAGTATCAGGCACGTTAACTCTAAACCCCGTTTCATATCTATCCGGGTATTTTACCTTATTTCAGGTATAACTGTAAAAAAAGGAAAGTATGGGGTGCATCAATTTTTCATGGGTAAGAGTATCAATTACGGGGTCAAGGGGGCCGTGCTCCCTTGTGGAGGGGTCTGAGGGGAGGCAAAGCCTCCCCTTCTTTCTTTGACCAAGCTACCAATGACTTTTTGATGCACCCAAAGTATGGGGGACCTTGTCCCCCTGACAGTCTCCTACGCCACCAACCTCTTCGTTACCAACTGATGTCTTTAGAGCGTAAATATTGCTGTGCATTTTTGGACCCAAGTTGTGCTGCCCTGGTGTAGTCAGCGATACCCTTGTCGTGGTCTCCTCTGTCATGGTATGCCTTGCCTCGATTATAATACGCCTTGGCATGGCGTGGATTTACCTCAATGGCCTTGGTAAAATCAGAGATAGCCTTGTCGTAGTTTCCTTTACCACTGTATGCCTTACCTCGGTTGTTGTATACCTCGGCATCTTTTGGATTTAGCTCAATAGCCCTGGTAAAATCAGCTATAGCCTTATCGTTTTCTCCTTTATTATCATAGTCAACACCACGATTTATATATGCCCAGACAAAACCTGGCTTTATTTCAATAGCCCTGGTAAAATCAGCTATAGCCATATCGTTTTCCCCCTTGTTATCATAGTCAACACCACGGCTATAGTAGACCTCAGCGTCTTTTGGATTTATCTCGATTGCCTTGGTAAAATCAGCTATAGCCTTGTTATATTCCCATTTGCTATCATAGGCAAGACCACGATTGTAGTAAGCCTTACCATGACGGGGGTCTATCTCAATAGTTCTGCTAAAATAAGTGATAGCGTCGTTGTAGTTTCCTTTGCCTCTGTAGGCCCTGCCACAACCATAGTATGCCTCCGCATCTTTTGGGCTTATCTCAATGGCCTTGATATAGTCGGAGATAGCCTTGTCGTAGTCTCCCTTGTCATTGTATGCCTTAGCCCGATTGTTGTATGCCTCAACATCTCCTTGATTTATCTCAATTACCCTGGTGAAATCATCTATAGCCTTGTCATAGTCTCCTTTGCCGCTGTAGACCTTAGCTCGATTGTTGTATGCCTCCGCATCTCTTGGATTTATCTCAATGGCCTTGTTGAAGTCAATGAAAGCTCTGTCGTAGTTTCCTTTACCCGCCCATGCGATACCTCGATTATAGTACGCCTTGCCATGATGCGGGTTTAGCTCAATTGCCCTGGTGAAATCAGCTATGGCCTTGTCATAATTTCCCTTAACAATCCACGCGATACCTCGGCTAGTGTATACCTTGGCATCTCTTGGGTTTATCTCAATAGCCCTGGTGAAATCAGCGAAGGCATTAGCGTGATTTCCTTTACCCGCCCATGCGATACCTCGATTATAGTATGCCTTAGCGTGACGTGGGTTTATCTCAATTGCCCTGGTGTAGTTAGCGATAGCCTTGTCATAGTCTCCTTTGCCATTGTAGGCCTTACCGTATCCGTAATACGCATCAGCGTCTTTGGGATTTATCTGAAGTGACCTGGTTAAATCAACGAGGGCCTTATCATAGTCTCCTTTAGCAATCAGTGCAATACCACGGTTAGTGTATGCGGTTGTATCTCTTGGGTCTATTTTAATTGCCTCGGTGAAATCATCAATGGCTTGATCGTATTGCCCTTTTTCATGGTAGACTTTACCACGGCCATTGTACGCCTCAATGTGCCATCTATTTATCTCTATTGCCTTGGTGAAATCAACGATAGACGTATCGTAGTCCAAATTTTGTGCCAATGCGATGCCACGATTAATGTATGCCTTGACATGGCGTGGCTCTATCTCTATTACCTTGGTGAGATCAGCGATGCCCTTGTCGTAGTCTCCTTTGTTGTTGTAGGCAATACCACGATTATAGTATGCCTCGGTATCTCTTGGGTTTCTGTCAATTGCCCCGGTTAGCTCAACAATGGCTTTGTCGTAGTCTACTTCGTCCTTATGAGCCTTACTGGCAGTAGGGTGTGTGACAGCATCTTCAGCGTATGAAACTCTCAAACTAAAATACTCCTCCCCCTGTCTTATATGTATTGCCATGCTAATGACAAAGAAAAGTAACGTACAGATTGTCCTTAAATACACTGTTGCCTCCTTGCAATTATATCCTGGTCAACACCATAAACTAAAATTACGTTTTTCTTATAACCATATTCTATCACATTGACATATTTTATAAGTACCTGCCTGTAATTAATTATTGTCTTTACGCATAAGAGCTTTGGTGAATATTTAACAGTCCTGCGCATAGTCCGTGCTATGGAGAAGGTGGTAAAGGAGCTGCAAGATCGGGACAAAGGCCCTGATGATGGCTGGGATGAGCGCGAGGCGCTCAAGCACTGGTGTCAAATCTGTGGGCCAAGCGCCATTTCACCGTACATCCATAAATTCTTACTGTAAATATTTCTGTGATAAGTACCTGCCCTACCAGAAGAGAAGAAAGAAAGGGGCGGCTCCGCCCCCCTTTAGAACCCCCTGCAAGGGCACCAGTGCCCTTGACCCCATAATTCTTAATCCTGATGTCTCATTCTTAATCATATCATCACAGGATTTTTGACAGCAAGTGACTTTTTGATGCCCCCTCCTTCTTTCCCTTTTCTTGTAGTCACAGTGAGGGTTTCCGTGTATTCCATTGCGTAGTCCTTTCGTAGGCGTGGGCGGCCTTGAGGATCGTCTCCTCGTCAAATGGCCGACCGATGAGCTGAAGGCCTACGGGCAGGCCCCTGGAGTCAAACCCGGCAGGAATGGATATGGCCGGCACCCCCGCGAGGTTTACCGAGATGGTGAATATGTCGCTGAGGTACATCTGAAGGGGGTCGTTGGCCTTTTCGCCGATCTTAAACGCCGTTGTCGGCGCCGTTGGCGTGACGATGACGTCCACCTTTTTGAAGGCCTCTTCAAAGTCCATCGTGATGAGCGTCCTTACCTGCTGTGCCTTCTTGTAGTAGGCGTCGTAGTATCCCGATGACAGCGCATAAGAACCCAACATGATGCGACGCTTGACCTCATTGCCAAAGCCCGCAGCTCGGGTCTTGAGGTACATATCCAGGAGATTGTCGCCATCGACCCGCAGGCCGTACTTGACGCCGTCGTAGCGGGCGAGGTTGGAGCTGGCCTCAGATGTAGCAAGGACGTAGTAGGTGGCAACGGCATAGGCCGTGTGTGGGAGGTTTATCTTAACGGTTGTGGCTCCCTGGGCGCTGAGTTCGTCGATGGCCTTGAGGATGCAGCCGTGGACTTCCTTGTCCATGCCGTCGATGAAGTACTCATCGGGTAGGCCAACCTTAAGCCCCTTGAGGTTGCCCCCAAGCGCCTGCGTAAAGTCCGGCACCTCAACGGGGGCGGATGTGGAGTCCTTTGGGTCCCTGCCGGAGATCAGGTTTAGCAGTATGGCCGAATCCTCGACGGTCTTGGTCAGGGGGCCGATCTGGTCCAGCGATGAGGCAAAGGCAACAAGGCCATATCTGGAGACCCTGCCGTATGTGGGCTTAAGCCCCACGACGCCGCAAAAAGACGCCGGCTGCCGGATGGAGCCCCCCGTGTCCGACCCCAGGGCGGCTATGCACTCATCCGCCGCCACTGCCGCTGCGGAACCGCCACTGCTGCCACCGGGGGCCCTGTCGATAGCCCAGGGGTTTTTGGTCGTGAAAAATGCCGAGTTTTCAGTCGAGGAGCCCATCGCAAACTCGTCGAGGTTGGTCTTGCCAACCAGCACATAACCGGCAAGCTTTTCCGTGACCGTGCTCTCGTATGGCGGGACGAAGTTCTCCAGTATCCTCGAGCTACAGGTCGTCCTGATACCCTTGGTACACATATTGTCCTTGATGGCAATGGGTATGCCAGCAACTGGATTGCTTAAGGTACCTGCATAATCAGAGCCACTCCTTACAGTCGTTGGGGTTAACCTGGCCTGCTCAACGCCAATGTCTCTGGTAACCGTGACGTAGGCATTGACGTGCTTATCAACCGCATCTATTCTATCAAACACCGCATCAGCAAGCTCAACGGGTGTTATCTCTTTGGCGGAGATCATCTCTTGCGCCTTCTTAAGCGTAAGTCTGTATGGTTTCAAAACGCCTCCTTAATTGCTTTAATGTGAGGATATTATATCATCGCTCCTTCCTTTATTTCAATCCTGCGAATCGACGTTATGACCTGCCGTGTTTTTTTTTGTCTCAGTTTTAGGATATCATAATACGGTATGCTGATAAATCGGATTGAGCATTATGGGGTCAAGGGGACTTCTTCGTGCCCGGGGCGGCTCGCCCCTCCCCTTGCAGGGGGGTTTAGGGTTAAGAAGAGCCGCCCCCCTTCTTTTCTTCAGGAGGGGTCGGCGGTGTTGCTTACGATCTTCCTGTCGGCGATCATCATAACCATCGGCGTGGGGTTTAACTGGCTCGTGAAGGAGCACCTCAAGACGGCCGCGGTCCTAAAAGACAAGTCCGAGGCAATGGTGGCGGCTACCTCGGCCTATGAGACGTTTATATACGCGGCCCTCACCGGAAGGCTACTAAACAACAGACTCGTCCTCTCCGATGAGACACTCCTGGGCACCGCGCAACTGCCCATCAACAACACAGCAGTAAGGGTCAGGGACAACATCGTTATCAGCATCCAGGACAGCAACGGCAAGATATCTGTAACCCACGGCGTGGATAGCGAATTCGCACGCCTGGTACAACACCTCGACAACAAAAAAAATATATCGGAGATAACCGACAGCATAAACGACTGGATCGACAACGACGACATCACCCGTCCCAACGGAGCCGAAGGCGATTACTACAAGGAACAGGCAAGAGGCTACACACCAGGAAACTCGCCGCTTCAGTACACAGAGGAACTCCTGCTTATAAGGGGGATGGACATAGAGTTCTTTAAGAAGCTGCGCCCCTTTATAACCGTCCTGCCATCAACGGGGTTTAACCCCAACAGCGCCTCTGCCGAGGTACTCTACGCATACTTAAACATCGCCCCGGACTCTATCAGGGCAATCACCGATTACACAAGGGCAGCCCCGATAGAATCCCTCGACGACCTCAATAAACTTGCCGGCACGTCCATGTCTGGATCACTTGACAGGGATTACCTGACCCCCTCAATGTACCTCGATGTTACGGTACAGTGTGGCCTCAACCACGCCCTATACACAATCAACGCCGGCATTGGCCTCAACGCTGGAGACTTCTCCCCGTATCAGGTCTACTATTGGCGGGAGGGTTGATGAAGACACGATTGTTCTACGTACATGGACAGGGCGTCGATCCCTACATGGTCAAGGACGCACAGGTTGTGCCTCAGGACGTCCTGCCAGGCGCTGACAATAGGATTTCGATAATTGATAGCCTCTTTTGTAGAAACATCCTGGTAATAAGCAAGGAGCTGCTACACTACAGGCGCGAGAGATATCCTCCCACATCGGCAAAGAACCTCTCAGGGATTATCGCTAACGACGTCACAGACCTCTTTCCCATGTTAAACGCCCCGGACTTCCACTACAGGGTCTTTGAATCCCAGCGCGGCTACAGTGTCGTCGATATATGGGCGTGGCCATCACAGTTGATCAGAGGACACGCACAGGCGCTCCGATGCAATTACGTCATACCGGAGGATGCACTGTTTACCTCCGTTGAGCCCGAGGTAACGATCTACACCCACGCCCTGTTTGACTATGCGGTTGCCCACGACTCACGGGGATTTATCGGCAGCCGTACCTTCGTCCATCCCCTGAGGCAGACCGATATCGACCTCTTTCTTCACGGCCTCGGCGGCTTCAGACAGGACGTCAGGCGGATCAACTCCTACCTGGAACAGAAAGCGCCCTATCCACCATCGCTTATCCAGACAACCAGGATAAACATAAAACCCTTTAAGACAACCAAGCAACACTCACTCACAGAGGTGACCCTGTTGTACAGGCTTGCCTCCTATGCCGTGATTGGCTATGTGGCGTGGGCCTGGTTCAGCATCAGGCAGATTGACGGCACCATAACCCTCATGGAGGACAAGATAAAGAAGGTAGATAATCAGGTAAACTTTCTGGCAAATCTTAAATCAAAAGACGAGACAACCAAGATAGCCGACGAGCTGCAAAAGAGGATAGCTCACGTCCCCACGCCCGTTGATTGTCTGGACGTCCTGGCGGGCGTCTTGTCGGATGGCACCTACGTCAATCAGTTAAATATAACCTATGGCGGCATAGAGGCCGCCCTGACCTCCCCCGATCCGGCCGGGACAATAAAGGCGCTTAATGCCTCCAGGTCCGTACAAAGCGTCCAGCTCAAAGGAGAGCCACAAAAGGACGCCCAGGACTATAGATTTCGTCTATCAATTGGCATCAGAGCCCCAGCTCCCTCAGTTGAGGCATCCAACACCGGTGTTTCGACCCCCAAGCAGTGAGCCCACCCCATAAGTACCTGCCCATATACAAGTAGAGGGAAAGAAAGGGGCGGCGGAGCTTCTTTACCGCTCCAGGTCGCACCTGGCCCCCTTTAGAACCCCCTGCAAGGGGACCAGTCCCCTTGACCCCATAATTCTTAATCCTGATGTCTCATTCTTAATCATATCATCACAGGATTTTTGACAGCAAGGCATATTTTGTATTTAATCCAATTGAAATCTGCTATACACTATCTAATAACATTATATTCTCCTTATGTTTTAGTTGGTTTGCTACTACACTTTAACATAAGGAGGTCTCTGTTTAGGAGATTTGCAAGAGGCTCATGTGCCTGTAATTATCACGGTGAATTTGTTCTCTACCCCCCTCCCATAAAGAGAGTAGGGCAATACTTGAGAGACCTTTCCACCGGAGGAGGGGGAATTTGTTGGGGAGTGGTCTTTGACGGCGACCTTGCTGCCCGTAACGAGGCGCAGTTGACCGTCCGTTACGACGTTGTCCCCGGGATGCAAGCCGGAGTCAACGACCGTCTGGCCATCTGATGTCAGTGAGGTCGTCACGGGTGTGTTTGTCACCGTCTGGTTGTCCGAGATCACAAATACGTACTGTCCATTTTGCCCCGCTAACACTGCCTCAGAGGGCACTACAATGGCACGCGGCCTTGTGGTAAGATGCAGCACGACGTTGACAAACTGTCCGGGCCACAGTCGCCTGTCCGAGTTTTCAAACTCCCCCTTGAGGTGTATCGTGCCCGTTGTCTTATCGATGGTGTTGTCTATAAACGTCAGGGTTCCCTTTATCGAGGCGCTATTTGATGAGGCATTGTTTGATGAGGCTCCCTGACCCTGAGTTATAATCGCCTCAACGACGAGCCGCTGGGACTGACTCAACGTGTTTATCTGTTGCAGGTACCCGGCGGCCACGGCGAAATCCACGTATATGGGCTGTATCTGATTAATGATCACGATGGCCTTGTTGTCGTCGCTAGCCTTTATGATATTGCCCTGGTACAGGAGTATGCTGCCCAGGCGGCCTGAGATGGGGGCACGGATGTAACAGTAGCCTAGCTGGAGGGCTGCGTTGTCGATGGCGGCCTTGTCGGCCTCCACCGTGGCCTTGAGGGAACTGGCTGAGGTACTCACCTGATCGTACTGAGAAGTCGATATGTATTCCTTCTTCAGGAGCTGCTCGTATCGGAGAGCCTCTTTTTGGGCGGTTTCAAGCTGTACGGTGTCTTTTACCAGATTGGCCCTGGCCTGCTCAAGCGCTGCCTCAAAGGGGCCTGGGTCGATGGTAAAGAGGATGTCACCCTTATTAACGTCCTGTCCCTCCCTGAAGTGTATGTGTTGCAGTTGCCCACCCACCACGGACTTGATCGATACGGTTGCGTGTGGCTGTACCTCTCCCACGGCCCGCAACAACACGGGGATGTCTCTTTCGACCGCCCTGGCCGCCGTGACAGAGACCACCGGCGGGGGTGGGGGTGTTTTCGGCTTGTCCTTTTCAACTGTACATGAGGCCAAGAGCAAAAACAAAAGCAAGAGCGCCAGCAGGGCTGACTGAACCCTCATCGAGTATCTCACGTGGCCTTGTCCAGGTTTGGCTGGGCAGTCTTGTTGTCCGTCAGGGAGGTGTCTTTGTTTTTTTCGTTTATCGCGTCGAAATTGAGGATATCGAGGTACTCCCACTGTCTGTATGCGACAACATGTAAGCCCTTCCTTGTTGCATATGCGATGATGTTATCCGCAACAACAACGCTTGCCAACATCGGGATTATCTGTTTCCCGATGCACTCGTCGAAAAAGGCAGGCAGTGTCTTTACCTTCTCCAGGATATCATCTACGTCTCTTGTATCAGGCTTGGATTTTACCTCTATCATAAATGCCTTGTAATCACAGATAAGCAAGAGGTCTACCTCACAGTTCTGAGGGCCTTTACGTTTCTTGGTTCTTGGGCGAAAGTCATAGGGTTCGCATTTAAAATATTGCCTTATCAATGGTGGCGTTCCAGGTGCGATTATGTCTTCAACGAGGGTGCCAAGCTGTTTAGCTATATCTGCCCTTGTTTTATTGAGCTTCTTCTCTGATGCCTCACGTTCTTCTTCCCTTTCTTTCTTATCCTGTTTAAGCCACTCCTCGAACCTCCGATCTCGCTCCTCAGCATCGAGTTTAATTGCTATTATCTCTTTGCGAAAGGCCTCTTGCGCCTCTTTGTCCTTCCGATCACGCTCCACTGCCTCAAGCTTCATTACCTTCATCTCATGGGTAAACTCCCTATGAAGCTCGATCACCTCTGCCATGAGGTTCTCTAAACGGTCAACCCTTGATTCCAATATCATCTGCATCGTTGTAGTCCTCTATACCTTTATGTCTTCTATGGTAGCATGTTCCATAGGCGTTTGGCAACTGCACCGTGAGATATTTCACCCCCTGTGTCTCATAAAGAACCAAATGGCCGAATAATGGTAGCACTCCATTCAAACGTGGTCACATTAGCTCAAGCATAAGTAACAATGCCATATTATGGGGGCACAGAAATGGAATCCTATCAACCACGGTTGATTGTGGTGCTACCGTCGTTACCTGATTGACAGTATATCATCTTTCTTCTCTACTCCTATCTCATACAAAAAGTCCGGTGACATGTCTGCCCCATTATCCCAGCATATAGTATCTATATCACTGTTGACACAGACAGTCTTAAAGTAATTAATATCCCTTAAGGGTTCAAATATCTCTCCGTCCAGATGTTCTTCTAAATCAACGTATCTTACAACACCATTGTCAAAGGTAATCATAAGTTTATAATCTGATATGTATGCTACCTTTCTCACAAATTGCATATACCCCCCCTATACCAGATGTGATATTGGACGTAGTGGCTTTTTAGCCATTGCGAGTTCCCAATTTTCCATAAGCTCCTTCCTGTGTTCAAATGCCCATTCAATAACCAAAGAGGCGATCCTTTTAGGGAGATACCCCTCAATAAGTTTTAGTTCATCAATGGTGAAGACACCTGTTTGTTGTCCATACTTGGCGTGAAAATGCGCCGGCTTATGGTCTTTATAATAAATCATAATCACGATCCCAAAAAATCTGCTTACCTCTGGCATTTATTTAAATCATTATAACACAATTCAGACAAAAAAGGAAGAAGAAAAGAAAAAGGCAAAAGACAAAAATGGAGAAGGGTGGGGCACGATGTTGTCGCAGCGGGTTGCCACCCGCCACGGCCACAAAGAAGCCCCCTTGACCCCTTAATGCTTTATAGTGATAGGGGTACTCTGGTAAAAATTACATATTTCTCAACTAAATTGAGCCGACTACGCTTCCATCCTGCATCTAACCAGGCCTTTGCATGAGAGTGCGCAGTAGCTGTGCCATTTGACCACCAAGCAGTATGTTTATAGCTTGATTTAGGTAAAGACCTCTCTATAATTTGCTCTATCCGTTCAAAACTCAATGTTAGCTCTTTAATATGTATAGGTGTTTTCTCTAAAAATTCTCTAAGTGGCTGATATTGAGTAGTTGTAATCGGGGGTTCTGGTGGATTAATTACCCTCTCTTTTACTACAGTGCATATTTGTTCGGCAGTCATGTCAATACCAATGTCAAAAGCATCTATCCGATGTTTTCCATTCAAGTACAAGGCTAATGCACCCTTGAGTTCAACATCCTCAATGCGCACAGGTACTATATAAATATCATTGTTATCTGCAAGCCCGACTTCTCTTGTAACTTGCTTTGATTGTAATGTTTTTCCAGACAAGATAACAACCATCAGAAGTCCATAATTTTCTGTTATTGCATTAAATATCTCATCACCCCAACTTGAACCAGGAGGCAAATCATAATGGTCAATCCAACACCTAATGTTTCTCTTTGCCAAACTACTCACGAGGTTGTCAGCAAAGGTTCGGTCTTTGTTGTTATAACTTATAAATACATCATAGCCCATAATATAAATCACTCCTCATTTAAAAGGAATTCATTTCTTAGCCACGGAGCATCATTCGATTGGTGGTTGAGCGGGTTTCGCCGATGGAGGTGACGCGGATGGCGGCCTTGTCGTGGACGGGGCACTTGTTTTCACATATCCCGCACCCCACACACAGCTTTGTATCCACAAACGGACGCTTAAACACCCGCACCCCGCCATCCCTGAGCTGCACCTGCACCTCCTGAAACCATATAGCCTTGGGCGATGTCGGACAGACCTCCTCGCACACGATACACTCCGTGTTCATGGCCCATGGCAGACACCTGCCACGATCATAAAAGGCCGTGCCTATCTTCGTGGGGGGGATGTCGGGCCTCCTGCCGATCTTTCTCTCAACGCTCAGGGGCACCAACGCCCCTGTTGGACACACATGACTGCACAGGATGCAGTTGTGCTCGCAGTAGCCTATCCTGTTGACGAGCATTGGCGTCCACAAGGCCTCAAATCCACCCTCTAACATGGCCGGTTGAAGCACGTTGGTGGGGCATACGCGCATACACTCTCCGCACTTGATGCACCGTCGCAGGAAATCGGCCTCGGCGATGGCTCCTGGGGGACGTATCACGTCGGGGCTTGCAACGGTTGAGGCGGTTGCCGAGCTCCTCATCACGGGGTAGAGGATGACTGAGGCCGCGACCGTCTCAATGAGCCTGCGACGATTGATATCCAACGGCGCATGGATAGAGCTATGGGCATCGGCCAACCCGTAGTGGAGCGCCCCCTCGGGGCAGTCCTCAATACAGTTAAAGCACAGATGACACTCGTGAGGCCTCAGATACGCCTGCGGGTCACAGCCTCCGTGACAATTGCGCATACAACGCTGACAGTCGGTGCACTTGCTGACGTTGCGGCGGACCTTAAACAACGCCGCCTTTGACAATACCCCCAACAACGCCCCCAACGGACAGAGCACCCTACACCATAGGCGCGTAAGGTATCTGTTGGCAAACAGTATCACTATAAATATGAGGCCAATCAGTATTGCGCCTGTAAACCTGGGCTGCTTTATGTACAGATTCCCCGTGAAATAATTTGAGGCCGGGTATATGGCAACTGCAAAGGAGCGTGTCAGTAGGGCAATGGGGTCAAACAACCCCACCTGTAGTGCCCCCATCAACGCCAGGACGATCAGCGAGGTCAGGATGTAGTACTTCAATCTGAATATGCCGCGGTAGGCGTTGATCCTGTAGTCATCGACTGCCCTGTTTTTTGTAAACAGTCGTGCAGAGCACTGGTTTAGTATCCCAAGGGGGCAGACCCAGGAACAGAAGAACCTGCCGAAAAAGAGCGTCGGGATGATTATAAACAGCGACAGGACAAGCCCCTTGTACATGCCCCATCCAGTCAGGAGTGTCGAGAGAGACACCAGCGGAGACAGCTCAAGAAACAGCGACGTCTCGTATCCCTTGAGGCGTCTAAAGTCGGTGAGCAACAGCAGCAGGACAAAGAGCGCTAAGAAAAACACAGCGTATATCCGTCGTATGTTTGCCAGTGTAAGATACTTTTTAATCATGCCTCAATCCGTGTTAAGCTCGTGGGTGTTGATGGCCTTGATGTCGGTGCTACCGACTCCTCGCCCCTGGGCGATGCTCAGAAACGGGACGTCCGCGACGTTGAGGTCGAGGAATCTGAGGCTGTAGGTATCGATGGCCACCTCGTCAACGCCGGCGATGATGGTGTTGGCTATCTCAACGTCGGCGATACTTCCACCCGTGGGGCCGTTTCTCTTGAGGACGCGCGTGGCGTCCATGACCGTCAACGTGGGTCGGATGGCGTTTGCCAGGTCGGCTATCGAGAGGTTGATCTCCTGATGGAGGCGGTTTCTGCTGCCACCTAAGACGCCGTACCAGTTTTTCATGGAAAGCGTACACCTGCTCAGTGAGTGGTGTTTGAGCACAGGGATGTTTATCAGCTTGTCCACCTGATGAAAGTACCTGCACACAGGCCAGCTCTTTAGTACCTCTCCCTTGAGGTCGGTCTGGAGGAAATCATCCCCCGTGGTGAACCTGACCTTCCCGCCGGCCTTCAAGACGGCTGCCTCCACGCCGGAGCGTGCAAAGCTCCTGTAGGGGTCGTTGATGGAGACGTCCGTCACCCACACCTCCGATGCCCTAGCCTGAAGGCACATCGCTACAACCGCTCCCACGACCTCGGGATTGGTGTTTGCGGCCAGCTCTGGCTGTCGGTCCCATCCCACGTTTGGCTTTATCAGCACCCTGTCACCGGGCTTGATAAATCGCGACAATCCTCCAAGTTTGTCAAAGGCTGCCTGAAGCATCTTTTTGACGTCCTTGCCGTGGGCTATCACCATCGCGGGATACAGCGTTGAGGCCTCAACCCTGTAGCGCTTAAACGTGTAGATGGTCTCCTGGCTGCGTCGCATGGGTCTGTCGGAGTAGGAGATGACGCCCAAGGCCCCCGTCACCGTGGCAATGGCCCCGGTTACACCCGCCTTGATCAGGAACTCGCGCCTGCTCAGTGTCGGCTCTGTCTTGTCGTTCTTAGATGGCATAAGATAAAAGAGTAAAAGAAAGAAGGAGGGCGGCTCCGCCCCCTCCTCAGACCTCCCCTGCAAGGGGACCAGTCCCCTTGACCCCGTAATGCTCAACTCTAATCATTGATATCATAGCTATATTATATCATGGCGCTCAAAAATTTTTCTGTTGGTCTTTTAAGTTGCAGTAGCTCTGTTGTCAGACATCCATCAACCCCAAATGAAATATTTATTTTAATAACACAAATTGGCTATCGTTTTTTTGTATAATTTCGAGTATGCTTTATTTTAGAGCTGACTGTATAGTTTTATAATTCAGGAGGAATGGATGTATATGCGAAAGGTTAGAGTTTTATGTTTGTTGTTTAGTTTTATCTTCACGGCAGGCTTTTTGTTGGTACCAAGGGGAGTTACTGCTAACCCATTAACAGCGGCAGCTATTATCACCGCAGCTCGGAATCTCGTACAGGCACTTAACAATATAGGGCCAAGCCTGGGTACTAATGGACAGGTGGTCGTTAATGACGCAGTGCAACAACTTAACACATTAGCAAACAAGCTTGAGAAAATTGCGGGCAAAAACATCAAAGACCCATTAGAAAATCTTGGATTGGATGCTCAGAATATTGCAAATACTCTTATGGTGACAACGTCTAGTATAAATAGTATGCTTACAGTGCAGAGAAACTGCCTTGCGAAAGATTCCGGGATTTTTCTCGCAGGAGTTCAAACTACAATTGCAAATGCGAAGAAAGGGATACCGTTTGTAAAGTCCGGCACTCCGTTTGTGTCTATTTTCAGTTTTGCAGGTAACCCACCCCATACACCTTTCATTATCCCACCTGATGGTGGCACTATGACAATATCGGGGTATGCCTTACGGGAGAAGCTCCCCACCCAAGTAAGCATTGTAGACTCTGAGTCAAAAAAGACGGTATTTACTCCAATACGTGGCAGCAGCAATGACGAGGTTTCTTTAAGTGTGTCTAAGAAATTCATCCAGGAAAACACCGGTAAATGCCTAACATTGGGAGTAGAACCAATGGAGAAACAAGGCTTTCTATTTTCTCATGGTAAAACTACGATAACTCAGTTGAATATCCCATTTTGTGTGCCTCAGGATTTCGCTGTTCAGCTTCGACTGACCGGCACCATAGCATTTTCATGTACAAATGTAACGACATCTCCTGTGCCAGTAACTGGATATGTAACTCAAATAAATGACGATTGTGACCACACCACCACTGTTGGTTACACGTTTGCAATGTCTGTACCACAAGGATGTAGAATAATTGAAGCAACGGCTATGAGAGGAAACAATACCCGTAACGAAATTGGCGCAACACACGCTTCTTTTACTGATTCAAACGTTACATTAACCGGACAGATTGGCGCTGCTAATTGTGCAGGTATACCATTCACTGGTATAAAGAAAGAAAATAATCATGCTGTTTGGCAGTATGCAGCGAGTGCAATCAAACAGTGCTCGGAGCAAATTATTCTTACTGTAAAAAATCCTGTGATGATATGCTTAAGAATAAGACATTAGGATTAAAAGTTATGGGGTCAAGGGGACTGGTCCCCTTGCAGGGGGTTCTAAAGGGGGGCGGAGCCGCCCCTTTTTTCTCTTTTGGTGTGGCAGGTACTTATCACAGAAATATTTACAGGAGGAAATTATTCAAAATTCTACTACTGATTCCGGATGGATGTCTATGCAATCACCTCAGACACAGATATGCGTTAACATCCCAAAATCCTGCGAATCTAACAGTAGTGACGCATCGCTGATACTTGAACAGAAATATGGCGATGCCATCAGCAATCTTTACGAGCCTCCTCGTATAACCGCTGCAACAGCTTCCGCACCATTTGACCAAATTACCAAGGGTAAATACACTATGTCAGGCAGCCTTAATAAAGGTGTTTCGAATAAAGGACAAATCTGTGCTCAAGTCAGCTTACCAAGTTGCGGTTATTAATTTAACTCCGTCCGTCTTTCCAAGCGGAGATTCATTTAGCCTTCCAATCTGAAGACATACCGTTTATCACATACCCTTTATCGGCTATATTCAACCCATCCATAAACCAGGTATAGACGCCTCCAGTGTTTGTATCTTGCCACATGATATCAGCTTTAGCATCACCATTGTAGTCCGCCACTGACAATATTTGCCAGTTTTTGGGTATCCCACTGGCTATATATCCACCACCGATTATATTAAATCCGTCCATTAACCATACATAAACATCGCCTGAATTACTGTCTTGCCAAAGCATATCGGCATTGCCATCGCCGTCAAAGTCTCCAACTGCCTTTAACTGCCAGTTGCCAGGAACATCCTTATAGGCATAATCCCCCATTGAAATGCTTACCCCATCCATTAACCAAACATAGATGCTACCGCTACTGGTATTTTGCCAGACTATATCGCTTTTAGTGTCTCCATTCAAATCTGCTACGCTATTAATGACCCAACCTGACGGTATCCCTTTAGCGACAAAGGCACCTTTCTTTATGTTCTTACCGTCCATTAACCATACAACCACATCGCCTGTATTGCTATTTTGCCATAGAATATCGCTCTTACCGTCACCATCGAAGTCACCAATGGCCTTAAACACCCAATCTTTTGATAATCCCCTCAAGGCAAAATCGTGAGTGGATATCTTAGTCCCGTCCATTAAATAAACATAGACATCCCCATTGCCCTTGTGTCGCCATAACATGTCGGCTTTGCCGTCACCATCGAAATCTCCAACTCCTTTGATTTCCCATTCAGGTGGAACACCTTTTGTGACGTAATCGCCTACGTTTATATTGGTCTTGCTCATAAGCCAGATAACACATCTCCTGTTGCGGCATTGTACCACAGGGCATCGCTATTACCATCGCCATCAAAGTCGTATGGATGTTCCTGTTCCTTGTTAGACGCAAACTCAACGGTAACGCTCTTATTGGTGTTCATCTTAACCTGGCATTGGATGTTACCTATATTGTCATCACAACCCATCCATATTGCCTTGAATCCCAACCCTGGTGTGGTTGTTATAGTAACGTCCGTACCGATTTTGTAAGAGGCCGCGCCAATTTTGCTACTTGTATCCCATTTGAGGGTTCCAGGTGCCGCTGTGACCGTGCCACTGCCAGCGCCCTTTATTGTAATAGTTAGTATTACTGTCGGGGTTGGAGTAGGTGTTGCTGAGGGACTTGGTTTAGCCGTAGGAGAAGGAGTTGGCGTAGGGGTAGATGAGGGTGTCGGTGATGGCGTAGGAGTTGAGGTTGGAGTAGGCGTTTGAAAGGCCGCTGTTATTTGTTTATCCATGCTCATTGTTACGGTGCATTTATTATCGCTGGAGGTTGTATCACAGCCAGACCAGTCCCCAAAGGTAGAGTTACTATCTGGTGTTTCATTGAGGATAACTAATGTACCGCCGGCATAAATAGAGGTTCCGGTGCTTCCACTCCAATTAATCGTGCCAGTGGAGACTGTCACAGAACCCATACCGGTACCGGTCTTTGTTATTGTCAGTGTGAAGACTGCTGTAAAACTAACCGATACATTCCTGTTTGCTGACATTGTAATAATACATTGATTACCGCTTGTGGAATCGCATCCTGTCCAGGCTCCAAACACTGCGTCATAACCTGCCGTTGCGGTGAGGGTCACGGCTGCCCCACTGGCATATACAACTGTGCCGGTGTTACCACTCCAGCTTATTGTACCCGTGGAGGCTTTTACTGCATTCGTACCGGAACCGGTCATTGTGATTGTCAGGGTGGATGCAGGATTAAAACTAACCGATATGTTCTTGTTTGACGACATTATGACTGTACATTGGTTGTCATTTGTGGAGTCACACCCTGTCCAGGCTCCAAAGATTGAACCACTGGCTGCTGTTGCGGTAAGGGTAACAGACATCCCACCACCGTATTTAGTGCTGCCGGTGTTGCCACTCCAGGTTATCAGGCGTCACTGAACCAGACCCTGTACCGGTCTTTGTAATGGTCAGTGTAGACGGATACGCTATAGCCTCAAAGAGCACCGACACACTCTTGGCCGCCAACATCGTAACTGTACATCGATTCTCATGAACAAAATCACACCCTTGCCATACCTGATATTGTGAACCAGAATATGCAATGGCAGTGAGGACAATAGACGTTCCGCTGATATATGAAGCGGTACCGGTGTTTCCATTCCAGTCGATAGACCCCATTGACGCGGTAACTGTACCTGAACCGGTACCGGTTTTTGTGACGGATAGGTTAAAGAGAGTTGGTTTTGGGATGGCAACCTTCCCGATCTTGTTACCTACGTTTTCAGCGAACCATATATTACCGTCTACACCGGAGGTTATACAAGAAGGCCAACTATTGGGTGTGGGTAGAGAATACTCGGTGATAACGCCTGCTGTGGTAATCTTCCCTATGTGGTTAGCGCTGGCCTCAGTAAACCATAAGTTACCGTCTGAACCGGAGGTTATACCCAACGGAGCGCTACCTACTGTGGGTATGGTGTACTCAGTGATAGTACCTGATGTGGTGATCTTACCTATCTTGTTACCACCCTGTTCAGTAAACCATAGGTTACCGTCTGGGCCGGAGGTTATACCCCACGGAGTGCTACCTGCTGTGGGTATGATATACTCAGTAATAACACCTGCTGTAGTAATCTTCCCTATGTGGTTAGCGCCGGCCTCAGTAAACCATATGTTACCATCTGAACCGGAGGTTATACCCAACGGAGCGCTACCTGCTGTGGGTATGGTGTACTCGGTGATAGTCCCTGATGGTGTGATCCTCCCTATCTTGTTACCTGATCCTTCAGTAAACCATAGATTACCGTCTGGGCCGGAGGTTATACCCCACGGAGAGCTACCCGCTGTGGGTATGATATACTCGGTGATAGTCCCTGATGTTGTGATCTTCCCTATCCTGTTAGCGCCTTGTTCGGTAAACCATAGATTGCCGTCTGGGCCGGAGGTTATATCTGCCGGTTTACTGTCCTTTGTAGGTATGATATACTCAGTGATAGCCCCTGCTGTGGTAATTTTCGCTATCTTGTTGGCATTAAACTCGGTAAACCACAGATTGTCGTCTGGGCCGGAGGTTATACCCCACGGAGCGCTACCTGCTGTGGGTATGGTGTACTCGGTGGCAGGGATTAGTGGTGGCGGCGATGGAGTGGGCGTTGGTGTAGGGGTTGGCGTTGGAGTAGGTGTGGAAGATAGATTGAATGTTGCCGTCACGTTTTCAGATTCCGACACCGTTAGCACGCAGGTTGAGGTCTTCCCTGTGCAGGCGCCATTCCAGCCGGCAAAGGTCGAGTCGGAGTTAGCTGTTGCGGTTAGGGTAACGGACGTTCCTGTAGCATAGGAGGCGGTTCCGATGTTTCCGCTCCATATAATCGTGCCAGTGGAGGCTGTCACTGTACCTGAACCGGTTCCGGCTTTTGTAATGGTGAGGTTAAATGAGGTTATACCATAAAGATTAGCCCCCGCTAATGGTATGCCCCGTGATAAGCAGTGGTGTAGGCGTACCAGAGACGCCTCTGGAGATCGTAGACGCCGCTTCTGGAAGGTTGATTATACCGGCGCTGGGTGTGGTGGCTGTGCCTTGTGCTACGCTGTGGATTACAGCCCCGTTACCGGAGTTGATCGCCAGGGTAACTGCAACAGACAACGCAAATACTACCAATAGGATAATAATTCTCACCGACATTAGCCGAATGTGTCTAATCATGAAAGATTCCTCCTTTATGAAATATCCTCTATAATTGTTCTGAGCATTTTCATTAGTATTGGGATATCATCATTGCAGGCATCAAAGATGGCTTCATAACTGATATCAAAGTACCTTATCATACATAGATAGTTTCGCTGTCTATTCTCTCTTTTAACAGCCGGTTCATCCTCTCCCGATAATGCACGATATCGACATGCCTTTGGAGCAGTTCCTCTATTTCAAGACGGATGCGGGACATCTTAATAATATTGGGGATATCCATTTCAATGACAATATCGACATCGCTGTCGATCCGCATCTCGTTACGGGCAAGCGAACCAAAGACTCCAATAGATATTATTCCGTATTGATCCGCAAATTGCCGTTTGTATTTGCGCAATGCAGCAATTATTTCGTCGTTTCCCATCATTATGTTTTCCACGGTTACCTCAATAACCCTCCCTTTATGTCTTTATGTGACTCGGAATAAACACCACCACAATGTTACCATAACAATTATTGTAAACATAGTCTCAATATTAATGCAATAGGAGAATTTTTCCTATTTATCTTTATATTTATGGTATACTTAAAACTATAAGAAAATAAAGGCTTGATTATCCAATTGAGATATGTTGCCGATCCGGCTAACAACCGCATCCAGAAGTTTAGCTCGAGTGGTGCCTTTATAACCAAGTGGGGCAGTTCTGGCAGCGGTGATGGGCAGTTCAATTCTCCATACGGGGTAGCTGTTGATACCTCTGGAAATGTCTATGTTGCCGATAATGGTAACAACCGTATCCAGAAGTTTGCTCCAGCCACAACCGTCAACCTGCCGCAGACGGGACAGACAACGAGCTACGCCGCTGGCGATGACGGCGCACTCCGGGCTGGCGTGGCCTGGCCGAATCCGAGGTTTACGGACAATGGCGATCAGACACTCACCGATAACCTTACGGGGCTGATGTGGATCAAGAACGCCAATCTTCCAGGTACTACCAAGACATGGCAACAGGCGTTGGACTACGTCGCGTCTATGAACACCGGAGCCATCGGTACGTGTGGCTATACCGACTGGCGGCTGCCAAACATTATAGAGATGGAGAGCCTTGTCAATGTAGGACAGGCTGACCAGACGACCTGGTTGGGTTCGCAGGGATTTACTAATGTGCAGTCGAGCTACTACTGGTCGTCTACTACCTACACTAACAGTACGCCCAGCAACGTGTGGGTTATCCACATGTACGATGGTCAGGTAAATCTCTACGCTAAATCAGGTAACAGCTACGTTTGGCCGGTTAGTTCTGGACAGTCTGGAACATCGGCTATTTGGCAAACAGGCCAGACTACTACTTATGCCACTGGTGATGATGGTGCATTACAAAAAGGTGTGGCGTGGCCTAATCCAAGGTTTACAGACAACGGCAATCAAACGGTCACAGATAACCTCACAGGGCTGATCTGGACCAAAGATGCCAACCTTCCAGGCACTTATAAGGCATGGCAGCAGGCCCTGGACTATGTCGCATCAATGAACACCGGGGCCGGCATGTATGGGTATACCAACTGGCGGCTGCCAAATAGGGAAGAGCTATTTAGTCTGATTGACCGAGGAAGGGTTAGCCCATCACTTCCATCTGGGCATCCATTTTCCAACATACAGTCTTCATGCTGGTGGTACTGGTCGTCTAGTACCTACGCTAACGATACATCCAACGCGTGGGTCACTTTAATGGACGATGGCAAAGTCTACGCCGACGGTAAGTCCAAAAATACCTACTACTGCGTGTGGCCGGTTCGTGGTGGACAGTCTGATAATACAACCGGTGTCTTCTGGACAGGGAACAGTTCGCTTATGAGTTACCATTCGGCGTTACTGTCAAATCCAAACCAGGATGGTCTTGCCACAGACGTGATTGGACTACAACCTGGTACGCCAGCAGGTTTCTTCCAATGGGAATTTGATAAAACACTATGTCCGCATGTACAGATATCAGACGCTAATAATACTGGTACACCAGCAACCGTCAACATTGTTGTACAGGACTGGGCCAATAACATGGCTGATCGTGGTATGCCCAATGATCCTGACGTATACAGGGGTGTAACTCTCTCCCCCTCCTCACCAATAGTTATTGCACCGTATGACGCCACAGACGGCGCGTGGTCAACCGTGATGATCCAATTTAATAATGTTGCCACCGCAAGACAATTAGGTATAAGCTGTACAACGGCTGCTCCCAACATTGGGAATCCTGTAGCTGCCAACGGTACCGAGGGTATCTTGTATGATGGCACTTACAAGTGGACAGGAAATGGTTCTATTATCAGTACATACTTCAGCAGTTTGTATAGTTATCGCAATACAGATAGTCCCAGCATAAGACCTGTCCTTGGGAGCTCTGCCCTGACAACGGAGGAAGATTGGCCATACGGCGTCTTCAGGGACGTTGCTGCCGCCAGCAAGTCGTCATACAAACCGGTTGTGTTTTTCCAGTGGCAGGTAACACCGGGCGGTAAGTCTGGTAGTAATGGTGGATGCGAAATGCTTACATTGTATGCGACTAGCGCCTCTGAGATTGGTGGTGGGACAACAAACAACACCGTCACTGCTGACATTAAGGTAAAGCCCTGGAATGCGCCAGATTCAATGGCAACAGTCTACAACAATCAGGTCATTTCAGGTTTCCAGATACAACCGGATATGTCTACCGGTCTTGGTCTGTGGTGGGTCATAGAGGTTAAGTTTAACGCGCCTGTCACTAGTCCTGTGTATGTTCATGCGGTCTGCAATGGCGTTACGCTATAACCTGAGTATTGAGAGCCATAGATGGCGAGGGATAGAATGAATGTAGATGAAACATTAAGGTGCAATCGTACATTGCAAATAGTTTCAATAGTTGTAGTGTTGCTGATTTTCCTGTTTACATCAACACAATCAGCAAACGCGATATGCCTGCAAAAAGATATATATAGCCTACGAGTAAAAGTAAGTGGTACTGCCACTGGTACTGTTGTAGCCACCACAAAGCCTCCCTCTGTCTCTGATGGTGATCAGATCAGTTGTAACAGTGCTGGTACTGCCGGTCCGTGTGGGGATGCGTATTGTCAATACATAGACGAAAACGCCAAACCCCTCGTACCTGCCAACATATCAGTGCTTCTAACTGCTACACCGACAAATGCTAGTTCACAGATCACTTGGGGTGGAGACTGCGGGGCGGCAACAGGTTCAACCTGCACTGTAATCATGTCGGGGAATAAGATGGTAACGGTCACATTTGCCACTCCGACGGCGACACCAACTCCTACGGCTACACCCACTCCAACTTCTACGCCAATCCCGACGCCTACACCAACTCCTACACCCACTCCAAGTTCTACCCCAACGCCGACACCAAGTTCTACGCCCACCCCGACGACTACACCAACACCAAGTTCTACACCCACCACCACACCGACTTCAACTCCTACGCCCACCCCGACGACTGCGCCGACCCCAAGTTCTACACCCACCCCGACGACTACCCCAACGCCGACACCAACTCCAAGTTCTCACCATGTACTTGGTAAAAAAATAGACCTAAATGGTGACGGCAAACCTGATATTGTATGGCGAGAGACCACTTCCGGTAACATTATTGCCTGGTTACTTAATGGAACTACGATAACCAATGCCTTCTATCTGGCTAAAGGTATCCCGAACAATTGGCAGATAGTCGCTTTCGGTGATATCAACGGCAACGGTAAGAGTGATATCATCTGGCAGGATTCCACTACTGGCGACGTCGCAGCCTGGCTGATGAATCTGACTACACCAAGCGGCGCCTATTTAGCTAAAGGCATACCGAACAACTGGCAGATAGTAGCTATCGGCGACCTCAATGGTGATGGCAAGAGCGATATCATCTGGCAAGATTCCACTACCGGCGATGTAGTAGCATGGTTGATGAACGGGGTTACACCAAGCGGCGCCTATCTGGCTAAGGGCATACCGAACAACTGGCAGATAATCGCTATAGGCGATCTCAATGGTGATGGCAAGAGCGATATCGTCTGGCGGGATACCACAACCGGCGACGTCGCAGCCTGGCTGATGAGCGGCGCTACGATATCCAGCGGCAACTATATCTCTAAAGGCATCCCGGGCAACTGGCAGATAGTAGCTATGGGTGATCTCAACGGCGATGGCAAGAGCGATATCATCTGGCAAGATTCTGCTACCGGTGACATCGCAGCATGGTTAATGAACGGTACTACGATAACCAGCGGCAACTATCTGGCTAAGGGCATACCGAGCAACTGGCAGATTCAATAACAAGTAAACGGTGCGTTACGGGGTTGTAGAATCCCTACCATATAAAGAGGGGCATAGTCGCCCCTTCTTTTATCCTCTGCTGTGGCAAGGTATATATCTTTGCAGTATCTGAGTTTTTATTTAACCATCCCAATAAGGCTTGCCTTTACTTCGTCTACCGTATCAGACTTCTTTATAATGACCTTTAGTTGGTTAAGTTTTTCAATATTGTCAATATTTTTAACCAACTCCATAAGCTCAAGACCTTTAGAGCCGTATTTAATCTCAAGTGCCATTTCTATACCCTCAAGCAAACCCTTTCTCTCACCCTCAAGCAAACCCTCTTGTTTGCCATCCAAAAACATCTCACTTTCTCTTATGTCGAATGTTATAGGCATGTTCTCGACCTCCTTCTTAACTTTATTGTACATCTTTTTCAGGTTTGAAAGACCTAATAGCTTGAAACAGTAGTCCTTTGCATCTTCCGGTGATAAACCTGAGAGCCTACCAACTATTGTTTTTATAACGCCATCGATGTCGTCGGTCTGGCACAGAATTGCGAGTATAAAATCATCTGGCACCTCGCTATCAAGAAGCTCATAGCAGTTAATCTCCTTCATGTCACGAATTCTATACGAGTAATTAACGTCCCTGCCTAGTAGTCTATTGGTTGTATTGATTGGCTTATCACCGATGTATAAAAGCGTTTGAAGTGGCAATATGTTATATTGCTTAAGGATTAGGGCGCTATATTCATACATTCGAGGTGTTATATTTTTATCATTGGTGGACTGTATTTCGATATGAACGATGTTACCATCCAACACATCAACCAACAAATCCGGTTGCCTCATCTGTACGCTTGAAAGTTGGATATCCAGGAATTTTCCTGTTTCGTACCCAGTAAGTATTTTTAGAAATTTGGGTGGCACATTTTTAATGATTTCCTTAAGGAGCTTATCATATATCTGATGCATCATACTGTTTTCTAATATTCTTTCTTCCGCCCTTCTATCATTAAGTATACCATTTTCCTATGTTTTTATTCCTGCAAATATTTCTGTGATGATAAGGTTAAGCATTATGGGGGCAAGGGGTATTGATTGGATTGCTCCTTACAGTTGCTGGTCCCCTTGTTGGGTGGTCTGAGGAGGGGCAAAGCCCCTCCTTCTTTCTCTTTGCGCTATTTATGGGCAGGTGCTTATCATATCATCACAGGATTTTTTACAGCAATCAAAAATTGGCCTGCATCTATATATTCTCGCTCATTTCCCAGATACCGCACGGACACACACCGGCACAGAAGCCACAGCCTATGCAGCTCTTGTCATCCACCACGTACTCGTATGACCCATCATCCAGCTCTCTCCTGCTGATGGCACCATAATAGCAGACGATCTCACACATGTGACAGTCCCTGCACACGGCACAGGACATGCACCGGCTGGACTCGACTTTAGGCGTGAAGGTGTCATCCCTACACTGCTCGTAGTAGGCGTCCTTGATCTTTGCATACGGGATGGGCAACTTGACGGGTGGTCTGTAGTAGGAGCGCCCGGCCAGGAGGGTGTTAATCGCATCCGCGGCATTTATGCCATGCCCTATGGCATGGGTGACCAGTCCCAACCTTGTGGCGTCGCCGATTGCGTAGACCTTTGGGTCGCTTGTAAATCCTGCCTCATCGGCCTGTATCCAGCCGTTTTTATCCGCCTGAACGCCTGGTGGCAGAAAGTCGGTCACGGGCGTATCTCCCACGCTGACGATCACAACGTCGGCGTCGAGGGATGAGCCATCGGTGAGGTAGAGCTTTCGTTCGTCCCTGGCGTATCGTTGCGTGAACTTGGGCCACAGCACCTTTGTCCCCAGGGCCACGGCTATCTCCAGCTCCTTACCAGAGGCCGCTGGCTTTTGGACGTCAATGGCTGTGACCTCTTTAGCCCCGCAGGCATAGGCGGAGGCGGCGACGTCCATTCCCACGTTTCCGGCTCCGATTATCACCACCCGCTTGTCCCTGAGGTTGGGACGACATGAGGGGTCTGAGGCGTTGACATTTATCGTCTTGAGGAAATCGTAGGCGTTGATGGTGTCCTCCACACCGGGTATGTTTAACTTACGTGGCCTGTGTGCCCCGCAGGCCACGACAACTATATCGTGCGTGTCATATATCTCTTTAAACTTACTGGCGTCCACCTTAGATTTTAAGATCGTGTTGATCCCGATCGACTTAAAACGCTCCAGCTCGTGTGTGAGCACCTCGTGAGGGAGTCTATCCCTGGGGATGCACAACTCGACCTTGCCTCCGAGCTTGTCCTCGGCCTCGTACAGGTCAACCTCGTGTCCCTTGAGGGCCAACTGCCAGGCCGCCGAAAGTCCACCGGGGCCTCCGCCGACAACCGCCACCCGCTTGCCAGTTTTTGGTGCAGCAACGGGAGCCTTGACGTCAAGACTGGCCTTGCCAAGCCCCTTGATGTTTAGCGGCCTGTCGAGGTGTCTTCGTGTGCAGGCATCCATGCAGGGGTTTGGGCAGATTTCGCCACAGACCGTTGCGGGAAGGGGCGAGTACTGAAGTATCAATTCGAGGGCCTCGTGCAGCCTCTCTGCCCTGATCAACGCTGTGCGTCTCTGTGTCGGTATCCCGCTTGGACAGTACGCCTGACAGGGTGGGGCGTATTTTTGGTTATTCCACAGTGGCTTGTGCCGTCTGTCAGCGCCGCTTGTGACGTAAGGCAGGACGGTCAACGGGTGACTGAGGTAGGGGGCAAAGATGCCGCCCTGTCCCACGCCCTTGTCCCCCTTTTCCCATATGTCCTTACGGAAGTCGGCGATGGTCATCTTAAATGGGCGTTTCTTTGAGCGCTCGGCGGCGGTGTATGGGAGGAGTTTCTTCCAATCATCCCTTGAGGCGGTGAGTTCGTCGATGAAACTGAGTCTGTCGATTGCCTCCAGGTATGGTCTCATACGTTGTGTCAGCCACTGCCAATCCTGATCGGTCAGCTCGAGGAGCCTCACATCCGACTCACTGTAGCCCGTTATGGGGCCGCGAAAATAGACCACCCCACCGACCATCCCAACGCACGGTCGATAGCCGAGGATATTCTTTTTGTTGCGCGGATTGACGCCGCACACCACAGCGATCCCTCCGGCCTTGAACTCGGCAAAGGTATCGCCGACGTCCCTGAGGTACCAGGACTCCGGCGGGTCAAACTTGGGGTTGTGCTTTGTCATGGTGTCGCAGCGCGCACCACCGCTGCCCTGGACGTAGAGGCGTCCCTGAGCTGCGGCATTGTGGGCGCCGTTTGTGACATCCCCCAGGACAGTGATAGTCGCTCCGCAGTTGAGCCATCCAACGTCGTCTGAGGCATTACCGGCAACGACGATCTCCGTGCCGAACATCCCCATGCTGCCAAGCCTCTGTCCGGCCTGTCCCTCTACCCTGAACCTGACGGTCTCGCCCCTGGGCCATATGCGCCCTCCGATGGCGTGCTGTCCATCCGCTATGACCTCGATGGCGCGTGCCCCAGCCTTGACCGCCTCCTGTATCTGAGCCTCAAGCATCCTAGATGAGACCCTCTGTAAATCCTTGGTACCGTGTATTACTACTTTATCCATTTACTTATTCCCTATATATATATGATTTCCAGCTATAATTATAAGAAAAGATGGGGTCAAGGGCACTGGTGCCCTTGCGGGAGGGGTCTGAGGGGAGGGCGGCCAGGCGTCTCCCCTTCTCTCTTCTTCTTCTTTTCTTTTGTCTTTCTTAGCAGACATAGCTGATGTCCAATCTTTGGGAGATGGCTGGGTCACCGGAGCTTATGGCGTCTGACATGCCGATGGGGAGCTCGGTGCTCCTGCCCATTGGTGCAAATATCTTCTTGAGCTCGACGTCCAGCGCCTTAAAGACCTCCACCACGCGCTCGGCCACCTTGTCCGGGTCGAGCCTGCGATAGAGCTTGGGCTCCTGCGTCGTTATCCCGCGCGGACAACGCCCAAGGTTGCAGACGTTACAACGATTGTTCTCATCGCCAAAGCAACCGGCCGCCGACTGCATGATGTACTTCCCTATCGACACCGCCGAGGCTCCCAGCATGATTAACGCCGCAACGTTGGCCGCAAGATTACCCCGCTTGCCAACCCCACCAGCCGCAATCAGGGGCAACTCGTTCTGCTTGCCCTGCTTGACCAGGTCGAGGTAACACTCCCTGAGATTGGAGGCGATTGGATGCCCCATCTTGTCCATCGATACGTTGTAGGCCGCACCGGTGCCACCGTCCTCGCCGTCTATGGATAGGGCAGCCGCGTAGGGGTTTCTCACTAAGTTATTGAGCACGGCCTTGGCCGTCCTGGTGCCCGATATCTTGGGATACACCGGCACCCTAAACCCCCATGCCAGAGACATCGACTGGATCATCTTGGCCACGGCCTCCTCGATCGAGTACTTGGTCTGATGCGTGGGTGGGGAGGGCAGGTCTACGCCCTGGGGCACGCCTCGGATCTCCGATATGAGCTTTAACACCTTGTGGGCCATCAGCAACCCGCCATCACCGGGCTTGGCACCTTGGCCGTACTTTATCTCTATCGCGCAGGGGTCATCCACCATATCGGGAAGCGCCCTGATGATTTCGTCCCACCCAAAATAGCCTGAGGCTATCTGGGGGATGAAGTATTTAATAAACCTCGATTTCAAGAGCCTCAGCGGCATCCCACCCTCGCCAGAGCACATCACCACGGGCATGCCCTCGACCTCGTTGAGATACGTGACACCCATTGCCAATCCCTCCCACATCGTGGGTGACAACGCCCCCACCGACATGCTGCCGATCATCACGGGGTATATCTCCCTAACCGGTGGGATGAATGTTGCACTCTGGGTATCCATCATCACGTCGTCGCCCTCAACCCGCACGGGCAGCTCCTCTACCGGCAGTATCCGGCCCAGGTAGGTACGGATGCGAAACTCGTGTCGTCCGGCGTCGAGGGCCGGGTCGGTGAGCATCGATATCCGCGTGAACTTGAGTTTGTCAAGGGTGGATATTGACGGGTCGTTCCTACGCCCGCCCCTGGTATGGGGAGAACCTCCCGTGTTCTTGTAGAACAGGAACTTGTGATTGGGATTAAACTCCGGCTCAATGGCCTCGTTTGGACACACCAGGCTGCACGTGGCACACCCGGTGCAGTAGTTGTTTATCGCGGTTGATTGCTTTATGACAGTGACAACACGCCTCTCCGAACTTGGCGTGGGGATCGGGCCAATTGACTGCACGACCCGATGGGCTATCACCGTGGGGTAGATGGCAAACATCGGACAGACCGCCGTGCATCGGCCACATCGCTTGCACCTGTCCTGTCTCCACCGTATTATGTAAGGGAACTCCCTTAACGTTAATTCATGATTGTTGTCCAACCTTGAAGCTGGTTCCATACCTTAACCTCCTGAGCGCCCGGTGAAACAACTACCATGTCGTATTTCATCGGAAATATATCCTTGTCACAAGCCCGTTGCGGGATACTCCTGTTGAGGCCGCACTCCTCCGACATCAGCGCCACCTTGCCCCTGACGCCGCCCACAACGCCGGGTCTGAGCTTCTTGGCGTCCTGCACCATAAAGCACGACCCATCGGGCGTAAACCCTATCACGCAGTTTGGCCCGTCTATACACAGATACCTCAACGACTGCTTTAACAGCCTGATCGCGTCCCTGTCGGCCCTGCCCTCGATTTCGGAGGACTTCAGCGGTGTGATGACGTCCTTGTAGTATTTGAGCGGGTAGTGCAGGGTCTTACAGACGTAGTGCAGGATGTGCGTAAAGACCTCGCTGTCGCTGTTGTAGCCGATGTAGCCTGGGAAACCGCGACTCTTGAGGTACTCCCTGATGGGGACAAAGGCGGTGTTTTCGCCGTTGGTCATGGAGCCATAGCCCTGGATGAAGAACGGGTGACAGGCGTAGAGGTTTATGGCGTAGTTGGTGTTTTGCCTGCCCTGGGCAAAGATTATCCTTGCGCGGAGGGTAGCGGTATCGAGGTTAAAGAACTCGCACAGTTGCAGTGGGTCTCCGACCTCCTTGAGCGTGATGACGTCGGGGTAAAAGGAAAAGACGATGATCGACTCATCCTCCTGGCCCATCATCCGAAGGGCTATTCGTGCCTTGAGCAGTAGCTCCTCCTTGACCTCCTTAGAGGCGTCGGCAAACTGCGGCGGATACTCGTAGACCCTCGCAAAGTAATACTCGCGTGCCTTGATCCCCCTGACGGGGCTGACTCTTGGCGACCACGTGTGTCTGAGCTTAAACCCCTCGCCGTTGAGGTAGTTGTCAAGGGTCACAAGCCCCTGCCTTGAGCATATCCCCGAGAGGATGGGGTAGTCCTTTAACTCCTCAAACTCACCGCCGAGGTCCTTTAATACCAGCCCCATGCCAGAGCCGTCGTGTCCCTCTTTCATCGTCTCGAGGGCCATGATGTTCTCCACGGGCGATATGTAATCCGTTGACGATATTGCACTTAATCTACACATTGTATGTATTCCTCATTAAAATAATTGCTACAGTTTCACAAGTATATAACTATATAGGCATTGATACAGTTTTGTCAAATAAAAAATTAGGGGCTGTCGTGGTAGGCGATAGTTCTTGTCAAATGCAACTGCCCTGACATTGAAGTTTCGTTTACTTATGCTGTATAATTAAGGTATGACTATAGTAGCGGTACCAAAGGTCTTGAGAGAGAAGCTCGGTGATGAGGTCGCAGATGCCTTCATCCGGTTGATAAACGAGGCTGGGGTTGACACGAAAAAAGAGCTTGCGAGCAAAGAAGATGTAACCAAGCTCAGGGAGGATTTGCGTAGCGTAGAAGCCAGTCTCAAAGAGGACATGTTTAAGCTGGAAGCCAGGTTAAAAGATAGCATGAATAAGCAGGGAGCCAGCTTAAAAGACGCTATGAACAAGCAGGGAGCCAGTTTTAAGGAGGATATTCACAAGTTAGAAGCCAATTTGCTAAAGGTGGAAACCAACCTCCGGGAAGATATAAACAAGGTGGAGACCAACCTGTTCAAGGTGGAAGCTAAATTAAGCGAAAACATAATCATGATAAAAGGCGAGTTGACACACATCAAGTGGATGATGGGCACGATGATAGCCCTGGTCATTGCGGTGCTTGGTCTTGTGGCTAGGACGTTCTTCAGGTGATGGGTCGCTTCAGGACGCTCCTGCTCTTGCGGAGACTGGTAGGTTTGTGGTGCGGTTTTGTTGCGTTTTACGTTTTTACTCCTGTTACAGTGATGACCATAGAGTACGTGAACATATCAGGGCGTTTCAAATAATCGAGGTAGCGTTTCTTAAAGTTAATTGCCTTATCGCGGCTGCCTGGTAGCACTCCATTCAAACGTGGTCACATGGAGATTTTTTTTAATATCATTCTTACTGTAAATATTTCTGTGATAAGTACCTGCCCTACCAGAAGAGAAGAA
>JADFXD010000154.1 GCA_015233725.1 Nitrospirota bacterium
ACAAGATAGAGAAGAAGTACATAGAAAACGTGCAGAGCATTTTAAGATGATCAGTAGGTTAAATCCAGAAAATGTAATAGTGATAGATGAAACAGGAACAAATCTAACAATGGTTAGAGAGCATGGATGGTCTATGGTTGGCGAGAGAGCATATGGGAAAAAGCCATTCTATGAAGGCGAGAATGTTACTTTAATAGGTGCAATAGGATTAAAAAATTCATAACAACGCATTTATCATCATGTTGCCTATATATCAATGACTTCTAAGTTCCTCCAGTAAGGATTCTACTCCTTCTTACATCCTTACCTTAAGTCAACAGCATTAGGTCTGAGGGGGGGGGCGGCCAGGCGTCCCCCTTCTTTCTTTTCTTTTTTCTTACCGCGGGGTAGCATCGGGCAGGCCGCCATCGACGGGGATGGTGGCGCCTGTGGTTGGCGTCTGCCGTGTTGCGAAGAACAGGACCGCGCTGGCTACGTGGCTGGCCTTTATAGATGCCTTTAACAGATTGCGACTCATGTAATAATCCTCAAGACCCTTTTCGTCGAGGCCGCGTGCCTTCATCCGGTCGGGACCGATATCCTTCCACAGACCTGACCTACGGTAGCCATCAGAAAAGACCGCATCCGGGGCAACCATGTTGACACGCACGTCAATTGAGGCCAGCTCCAACGACGCAATCCTGGCCAACTGATGAGCCGCCGCCTTTGACGCACTGTAGGCCCCAAATCCAGCACCAGGCGCAAAGACGTTCTTGGTGGAGACCATGACGATGTCCCCACCGCTGCCTTGACGCCTGAAGAGCCTGGCCGCCTCACTGAGGACGTTGAGCGTGCCATCAACATTGACCCTCTGCACCTTGCGAAAGGCCTCAAGGGACATGTCCTCAAGCGTGGAGACCATAGCGATCCCAGCATTGGGGATCAACAGGTCAATCCCGCCCCAGACGCTAACCGCCTCAGCAAACGCCCCCCTGACAGCAATAGCATCCGTGACGTCCATCGCAACGCCCAACACATGTTCCCCACCATAGAGCGCCCTTAACTGCCCAACCAGACCATCCAACGCCTCACCAGGCAGGTCGGTAACAACCACATGAGCGCCATGCTCCAACAGCCCGCGACAGATGGCGCTGCCAATGGCCCCAGCCGCGCCAGTTATCAGGGCGACGTGGCCGCACAGGGGCAACTCAACCGTTGTGGCTACCTTGGCGTGCTGATAGTCCCTGTACTCCATCGTGAACAGGTCGGCCTCATCGATGGCCTTGTAATCGCCCATTGCGGCGATGGCGCCCTTTACCGCCACGGACTGAGCGGTGATATCGGCGGCAATCCGTGCGGCACTGGCATCCTTGCCGACGCATATGGCCCCGAGTCCGGGGATGAATATCACACGAGGCAGGGAATCAAAGGCCAGGAGTCCATCCTGCATCTTGTGCCGTCCGACGTAGGCCTCGTACTGCTGCCGGTAACGTGCGATAGCCTTAGAGAGCTGCGGGGCGATGTTGTCGAAATCGGGGTTGTCTATCCACAGGGGGAAGGCCTTTGTCCTGACGAGATAATCCGTCGTGATGGGTGGTGTGAGGGCGACCTCCCTGCCACGTTCCGACTCGACAAAGGCGAGTGTTTCTTCCGTTGCGAGGTGGTTGAGGATCACCCGGTGACAGGAGTCCTCTGTCCTTAAGGCCAGAGCGCCCCTGACGATTGGGGCAATTGCCTTGTAGCGCTGACTGGCCACTGAGAGCGTCGTGGCCGGTGTTGCCCTGACCTGCCCAGCCACTGTAAGGAGCAAATCCGACTTTACCTTGGACTGGATATACTCCTCTGCCCTACTAACCAACTCGATGGTCAGGTCGTAGGACTCTCTTGCACTCTCCCCGCAAGTTATCAAGCCATGATACATGAGCACAATCGCCCGGCAGCGCGGGTTTTCCGAAAACGCCTCGTGGACTGCCCTGGCCAGTTTAAAGCCGGGCGTTATGTAGTTGAGGATGACAACATCGTTGCCTAGGGCGCCTCTTATGTGGGCCTCGGCGTTTGTCTGATTTGTCAGGGTCAGGATCGCATCTGGGTGGGTGTGGTCTGCGTACTTAAACGGTATGAATACGTGCATGAGGGTCTCAAGCGATGGGTTTGGACAACGGAAGTCGAGTATCTGCGTCCTGATTTCGTTTATCATCTCCTGGTCCGAAAGCGTTTCAAGGACACTTAATCGCTTTAGGTACTCAAGCCTCAGCCCAACGTAGCCCTCCGGTCCAGCCACGGCCATGTCGGCCCCGGAGGCCTTGACGTAGATAACGGGTATCCGCTGACCCAGTAGGTCTGTATGGGTCGTCTTGACAGAGGCGTTGCCGCCGCCATGCAGGACAAGCTGCCTCTCTGCCCCTATGAGCCTGCCTGAATACACCCTCTGTGCAAGGTCACCTGTTGTGGGAGCTTCACTATCAAGCCATCTGTTTATCATCTAGGGCCTGGTTTTTTTGTGGGTGTTGTAGGATTCGTATGCCTCCTCGGGGGTGGCGCCCTCGTGGACGACCTTGCGCACTGCCTGGATCATCGCGATGGGGGCGTCCGACTGGAAGATGTTTCGCCCCATATCAACGCCACAGGCGCCCTGTTGCACGGCATTGTAGGACATCCTCAAGGCATCGAGTTCGGGGAGCTTCTTCCCGCCGGCCATGACAACAGGCACGGGGCAAGAGGCCGTCACCGTGTCAAACCCCTCCGGCACATAGTAGGTCTTGACGTAGGTAGCACCAAGCTCCGCACATATCCTGCAGGCCAGACGGAGGTATCTGGCATCCCTGACCATCTCCTTACCCACGGCGGTCACGGCAAGGGTTGGCATCCCGTAGCGATTGCCGATGTCAACCAACCGAGTCATGTTATGGATCGATTTCGTCTCATACTCCCCGCCGATAAAGACCTGAACGGCCATTGCTGCCACGTTAAGACGGATTGCGTCCTCGATGTCAACGGCTATCTCCTCGTTGGAGAGTTCCTTCAGGATGCTTGGGCCGCCGCTTGCGCGCAGCACGATCCCCCTGGTGTAGGTTGGGGGGATCGTCGTGCGCAATATCCCTCGTGTCAGCATGAGGGTGTCGGTGTAGGGCAACAGCGGCAGGATGTTTATATCCACGCGCTCAAGCCCGGTCGTAGGTCCCTGGAAATATCCGTGGTCAATGGCGAGCATCACGGTCTTGCCCGATGTCGGGTTGAAGATGTTCGATAACCGGTTTTTCATCCCCCAGTCAAGGGAATTGGACCCCTTCAGAAAATACGCATCACTCCTGGCGGGGACATCAGAATAAAACTGCTTTCCTTCTTTAACACTATCAGTATCGGCCATGTGTCTTCTCCTTGTCGTTTTTTTTTAGATTGCCACGTTACACAAAACATAGTAATTATTAATATCACTCCTTACAGTTGCAGGGGTGTGCCTTTATCATAACATAACGGCGGGTGCATCAAAAAGTCATGGGTAGCTTGGTCAAAGAAAGAAGGGGAGGCTTTGCCTCCCCTCAGACCCCTCCACAAGGGAGCACGGCCCCCTTGACCCCGTAATTGATACTCTTACCCATGAAAAATTGATGCACCCCATAACGGCTCAAAGCTGGCAACTTAGTTAAGACTGGAAGAAAAGAAGTGGGGCGGACTGATCAATTAGCCCTGTCTCTTGCTCTATCCACTTGCATATTTCTTGCTGCATTTGTATGCTATAATATATATGTTTAAGTTAATAGTCGTGATAGGACAGTGAAGCCACAAGTGATGCCCAAATGGGCAAGAGAGATCGTCAGGTTTATCTCCGTTAAGCCTCAGTTCATGCTCTGTGGCAATGTCTACGACGTCTACCCGATGGCTCTCAAGGATGGTGCCGTTACTACGCTCAGGCTCATGGACTACCTCAAGACCCTGCTTAAGGAAAACGACTACGACCTGATCCTTGCCTACGAGCCCCTCTACGGCCTCAAACTCCTCGATGGCGATTCGGAGGTGTTTAAAAAGATCACCAAAGAACAGATAAAGAGCGATACACCGTTCATTGCCACACCAGTGAAGATGGCCGAACTCGTAGAGCGCCTCAGCGAATCAAAGGAGGCCAACAGCGCCATAATCCTGAATTTTGCCTCAAGGATCGCCGACATAGCGCCCAACGACATGCAGGAGTTCTTCTACAGGATGTTCAGACTTGCCCACAGGGCAATCCCCGTCATGTTGGGACAGTCGCCTTATCCGAGGTTCAACCTCATCATATGGCTGCTCGATAAGGACAACGACATACCGGCGTGGTACACCATCGACAACGCACGCGTAAGACTGTTGAGTATCCCCAAGCCAGATTACTTCCTGAGAAAGACCGTCATAGACACCCTGTCCAAGGCCATAGAGGGCT
>JADFXD010000067.1 GCA_015233725.1 Nitrospirota bacterium
AGGATTGTCACCAGGGTGAAAAAAGCGTTTACCATGAAATTTAAAGAGGATACGATAAATACATATGATGAATGTAAAAGATTATTACGATGACAAATAAGAAGATGGCAGATAGATTATGCCATTGTTCAGCCTTATAGGTAATATAAATTTTGATTGTCGAACACGCAAAAACCCATATAATTCCAAGCAAAAAACCCCATCTAAATACGTTAATTAGTGATGGGGGAGTAAGCCAGTATATATATTCTTTAAATTTTTTAAATTTATCACTGGTTTTTTCAAGGGGTTCCTTTTTGTATCGAGGCCAAAACATAAGAGTAAATTCAGAGATTCCCAGAACTTCATCTATCAAACTCAATTGAAGTACGATTTGTCGGTAATTGTAGCCCAAAGATAGACAGTACGCTGCCCCAATAAATAGCATGAATAGAATGCCGATGGTCACAAGAGTGAAAATAAAAACATCCACATCATTTGGTGATTTAGCCTTAACAAGCAACCAACCGAAGCCGCCAAATGCTGAGTTAAATAGGGGAAAATCCCCTTTTCTCGCTCACGCAAAGCCTCAAGATATAGCTTGCATTTATCTTGCAATGGTTTCCATTGACTGTCATCCATTATTTATTATACTACCATTGAATATAGTTCTGCAACTTTTTGATTTCTCCTCACGCATAAATGACAAAAGCGGGAATCCATCTTAATATTAGACAAAAAGGATTCTTTTGTCTAATGTTATTGAATTCCAACGCCCACGGTTGATTGAGGCGCTGCCCATCACCTGTACATATGATACTAAAATCCTCTTTTGTTGATAGTATCGATTATTGTAAGCATGTCATTAATCTTTTGTCAAGAGAAATTTTACATCCCAGGGTGGGTTTGAGGGAGGCAGGTGCGACCCCTGGTCAAGCCAGGGGCAGACTCTGGAGCGAAAAAGAAGCAACGCCCTCCCTTCTTTCCTGCCCCCTTCTTTTTTATTCTCTATAATTGTTATGCTAAACACTATACTTATGAAGACGGTAGTGATGCGTGCGGATGCCTTTGAGGGGATCGGCACGGGGCATTTGATGCGTTGCATGGCGCTGGGGCAGACCTTGTCTGAGGCGGGAGTGAGGGTTGTCTTTGTCTCCCGGTGCGACCCCAGGGGGATCGTTGAGAGGATCGAGGGGGAGGGCTTTGGCTTTGTCCCATTAGATGCCGGCTCACAAGATGTTGGCTTACAGAGGAGGCTTATAACCTCCCAATGGGCCGATTGGATCGTTGCCGATGGCGTACATTTTGATGAGGCATACCACGAATTCCTCCGCAGTTGTGGATGCAGGCTCGCCGTAATTGACGACATGGCGCGCCTATCCAGATACGACGCTGATATAGTCCTCAACCAGAACCTCCACGCACATGACCTTCACTACAAATGCCCAAGACAGACGAGATTGCTACTGGGCGCTAAGTATGTCCTGCTAAGAAGGGAGTTCCTGAGGTCTTGTCCCAGGCCACCAGGAGCGTCCTGGAGCGAAAAAGAACCAGGTGCGACCTGGAGCGGTAAAGAAAAGGTCGTCCCCGACGTAGGAAAGAACCTTCTCATAACACTTGGCGGCATAGACAAGGGCAATTTTACGCAGAAGATACTGTTGGCCGTCAAAGACACCCCAGGGCTTGACATCATAGCTATCGTGGGGGCGGGCAACCCTCACGTTGAACGTCTTAGGTCGGTGAAGATGGCAAGCAGACTGACGGTCATCCAAAACGCCACGGACATGCCGTCGCTGATGTCGTGGGCGGATGCGGCAATTACCTCGGGGGGGACAACCGTGTGGGAGCTTGCGTTTATGGGTGTGCCGAGCATCGTGGGCAGGGTTGCCACGATTGAGGATTATCTGGTTGGCGGGTTGAACAAACACGGGTTGTTTGTTGATGCCGGCTGGTTTGATTCCGTTGAGCAAGGGGCTATTTGCACGATCCTGACAGGTCTTATGTCAGATGCCAACAGGCGACAAGAGATGAGTATCAAGGCACAGCGCACCGTTACAGGAGAGGGCTGCATGGAGGTCTTTAGGGAGATGAATCGAATATGATAAACGACAAACGAGTTTTGGTTACCGGTGGGGCTGGGGTTATTGGGCGACAGTTGTTGTCTCTGTTGGTGCGGGATGGCGCGGAGGTCCTCTCTGTTGACAGGGAGCTGCTGGATAATGTTTCTGGGCTCGGGGTCAGGCACATTGAGGCCGATCTGTCAAGCGCCTCGCTGGAGCCGATCAGGGACTTTGCCCCACAGGTGGTGTTTCACCTAGCGGCGGCCTTTGAGAGGTCGAGTGAGTCGCCTGGATTCTGGTACAGGAACTGGCAGGATAACACCCTGCTCAGTCACCGGATAGTTGAGCTTGCCGGGCAGTTGCCCAACCTGGAGGTGTTTGTCTTTGCCTCCAGCTATCTTATCTACGCACAGGACCTGTACATGCACGATGGTGTCGGTGTGGCCACCAGATACATCACGGAGGATGATATGGTCAGCCCACGCAACGTCACGGGGGCATCCAAGTATTACACGGAGCGGGAGCTGCAGTTTGTCAATGACGTTGTCAATCCAGCCCTGCGCTGTGTCAATGCGAGGATATACAGGGTGTTTGGCTGTGGTTCAAATGACGTGATTTCGCGCTGGATACGGATGGCACTTGCTGGTCAGGGCGTGGAGGTCTACAACAAGGAAAACGGTTTTGACTTCATATACGCCGGGGATGTTGCCGATGGCCTTTACAGGCTGGCCTGTAGCGCTGATGCACGGGGCGTTGTAAACCTTGGCTCCGGCGTGTCAACCACCATAGCCGAGGTCTTGGGCATACTGGGCGAACAGTTAGGTCTGCGTTACACGGATAAGGGCGTGGTAGAGCGGATCGAGCGCAGTGGCGCCAATCTTGAGAGGCTTAAGCAATCAACCGGATGGCTGCCATCTATATCCGTGAGCGAGGGCATACAGAAGGTCATAGAGTACGAAAGATAAGAAAAGAAAGAAGGGGGTGGCTCCGCCCCCCCTCAGACCCCCCTGCAAGGGGACCAGTCCCCTTGACCCCATTATTCTTAATCAAATATTTATATCCAGGTCACAGAGGGTTGCTTAACACAATACTTCAATTGTATACTGAATCTATTACGAAAATAAACAGATGAACGTCCTGATTACAAGTGCCTCGCGGAAGGTAAGCCTGGTTAATGCCTTTAAGGACGCCCTGCGTGCTGAGGGTGGGGGGATGGTTGTGGCGGTTGATGTCAGTGCGTTGTCGGCTGCCCTGTATGTGGCTGATGAGCATTGTCTTGTCCCTGCCGATGCCGATCCTGGATTTATCCCGCGCATACTTGAGATATGTAAGGACTATGAGGTTGGACTGTTGATACCCACTAGGGATGAGGAGTTGCCCATTTTCGCGCAGCATCGGGAGCGTTTTGCCGATGTTGGGGTCACTGTGATGGTGTCATCGCCGTTGACTGTCAGGACGTGTCAGGACAAGTGGTTGTTTTACGAGTTCTGCAGAGGGCATGGATTTTCGATGCCTCAATTGTATGGCGCGGATGCGGTAGATAGGGACATTGATTATCCCCTGTTTGCCAAGCCGCGTGTTGGCAAGGGCGGCAGGGGTGTCTTTCTCATTAGCTCAAGGGTGGAGCACAGACGTGTGCTGCAAGAGACGCCGTATATGCTTATCCAGGAGTTTGTGCGTGCCCAGGAATACACGATCGACCTGTTTGCTGACTTCAATGGGCGGGTCATATCGATAGTCCCTCGTCAGCGGATAGTTGTCCTTGGCGGGGAGTCCTTTGTCGGCAGGACGTGTAAGAACCCTCAACTGATTGAAGAGGCAGAGAGGCTCGCTGTTACGCTGAATCTCAGGGGGCACAACACGTTGCAGTGTTTTCTGGATGGCGGGTGTGTTAAGTTCATCGAGGTGAATCCTCGATTTGGCGGGGGAGCTGCCCTGGGTTTTGCCGCCGGGGCCAATAGTCCGTTGTTTCTGGTGAGGCTGCTGAAGGGGCTGACGGTCGCTCCGGTCATCGGGGAGTTTAAGGACAACTACTACATGCTCCGATACACTCAGGAGATGTTCACCGATGGCAAGAAGGAGGAGTTATATGTCTAAGAGAGAGTGTCCCCGCCGCCATAAGCTGGGGCAGGTGTTTGTGTTGGCGCTCGTTGCGTCTATGTGGCTTTTGGGCAGCGCCGTGGCACAGGAGAGCTACGTCTACAAGCAGATGTGGCCAAAACTCGAGCAGCCGTGGTATTTTAGTAGCCCTCAAGGTGTAGCGGTAGATGGCAGCGGCAACGTCTACGTCGCTGATACGGGTAATGCCCGCATCCAGAAGTTCACCTCTGATGGCAAGTTCATTATTACATGGGGCAGTAATGGCAGCGGGGATGGACAGTTTCAACACCCTGAAGGCATAGCGGTAGATATCAGCGGTAACGTATACGTCGCTGATAGAAGTAACAACCGCATACAGAGATTTACCTCCGATGGCAAGTTCATCGCTAAATTGGGTAGCGAAGGCAGCGGTGATGGGCAGTTTGATTGGCCTGAAGGCATAGCGATAGATGGCAGCGGCAACGTCTATGTCGCTGATGCAGGAAACGACCGCATCCAGAAATTTACCTCCGATGGTAAGTTCATCGCTAAATGGGGTAGCAACGGCGTAGACGATGGACAGTTTAATGCCCCTACAAGCATATTGTTAGATGACAGTGATAACGTCTACGTGGCTGAGTTTGGTAACCACCGTATTCAGAAGTTTACCTCTGACGGTAAGTTTATAACTAAATGGGGTAGTGAAGGCAGTGGGGATGGGCAGTTTGAATACCCCAATGGCATAGCGTTAGATAGCAACGGTAACGTCTATGTCACTGATGCCGGCGCAGGTATCACCGACCGCATTCAGAAGTTCACTTCCGATGGTACGTTCATTGCTAAATGGGGTAATGAAGGCAGTGGGGATGAACAGTTTGGCTGGCCTGAAGGCATAGCGGTTGATGGCAACGGTAACGTCTATGTCGCAGATTTGACTAACCTTCGCATCCAGAAATTCACCTCCGATGGCAAGTTCATTGCTAAATGGGGTAGCAAGGGCAATGATGATGGGCAGTTTGATTGGCCTGGAAGTATAACGGTAGATGGCAGCGGTAACGTCTACGTTGTTGATACGTATAACGACCGCATCCAGAAATTTACCTCCGATGGCAAGTTCATCGCTAAATGGGGTAGCAACGGCAGCGATGATGGACAGTTTAGTGAACCTTGGGGTGGTATAACGGTAGATGGTAGCGGTAACGTCTACGTCGCTGACTATGGTAACTACCGCATTCAGAAATTCACCTCCGATGGTAAGTTCATCGCTAAATGGGGTAGCAACGGCAGCGATGATGGACAGTTTAGTGAACCTTGGGGCATAACAGTAGGTGGCAGCAGCAACGTCTACGTCGCTGATTTAGGTAACAACCGCATCCAGCAGTTCACCTCCGATGGTAAGTTTATCGCTAAATGGGGCAGCAAGGGCAGCGATGATGGACAGTTTAGTTATCCTACAGGCATAGCAATAGATGGCAGCGGCAACGTCTACGTCGCTGACTCAGGTAACAACCGCATCCAGAAATTCACTTCTGATGGTAATTTCATCGCTAAATGGAGTAGCAACGGCAGTGATGATGGACAGTTTTTTGTCCCTACAGGCATAGCAATAGATGGCAGCGGTAACGTATACGTCGCTGATTTTTATAACAACCGCATCCAGAAATTCACATCCGATGGTACGTTCATTACAAAGTTTGGGGAGTTTGGCAGTAGTACAGGACAATTGATTTCTCCACGCAGTGTTTCAATCAGCAAAACCGGGGACGTCTACGTTGCTGATACATATAACAACCGCATCCAGGTCTTTAACAGAGAGGTATCCCCAACCACTCCAGACAGGGCCATAATCGTTGCCGGCAGCGGCCCATACAAGGGCAACGACCTGTGGGACGCAACCCAAATGAACGCTAACCACGCATACAGGGCGTTTACCTACCAGGGCTTTGTCAAAGACAACATCTACTACCTCACCGCCGGCAGCAACAGCATGGACCTTGACAACAACGGCCTCCTGGATGACATGCACGAGGGGGCATCAAATGACAAGCTCCAACAGGCAATAACCACCTGGGCCAAAGGCTCACATGACGTCATCATCTACCTGACCGGCCACGGAGGAGTAGGCAACTTCCGCATCAACGAGACAGAGATACTTAAATCCTCAGACCTGGCCTCGTGGATTAACACCCTCCAACAGAGTATCACTGGCAAGATAATCGTAGTCTATGACTCCTGCCAGTCGGGCAGCTTCCTAAACGACCTCAAGCCTCCGGCGGGCAAGGGGCGTATAAACATCACAAGCGCTGCAAACACGGAAGAAGCCCACTTCGTTGACAATGGCACAATATCGTTTTCCTACCCCTTCTGGTCGCAGGTCTTTGGCGGAGCCACGGTCTATGACGCATTTACAATTGCGCGAGACGAAATAAACTACATCCAGTGGAAACAGACCCCCGGCATCGACGACAACGGCAACGGTGTTGTCAACGAAGACGAAGACTTCAACCTGGCAGAGACATACACCATCGGCAAGGGCATCAAGTCTGCCGCGGACATCCCATTTATCGGCTCCGTCTCCCCCGACCAGACCCTCAACGGCCAGACGTCCGCCAAGATTCGCGCCGAAAATGTCATCCCCACAGACACGATCCAGCGCGTCTGGGCAATCATCAAGCGCCCGGATTCCACCCCCTCCAACCCCGACGAACCGGTGACCTCTCTGCCGTCAATTGATCTGACCAACCTCGGCTCAAACACCTACGAGGGCACATACAGCGACTTTAACGTCTCCGGCGCCTATGAGATCGCCGTCTACGCGATGGACTCAAATGGCATCATCTCCCTGCCCAAGACCACGAAGGTCACTCAAACCGGCGGGGCGTCAACCGCTCCTCAGCCAACGATCACGGCAAACGGCGCCAAGGGCACGGTCAAGATCAAGACCACCGACACCCTCTCAATCAGCGTGGCGTTAAACGCCGGTGGCTTCTCCGGCCAGAGCGCCGACTGGTGGCTGCAGGCATTGACCGATTTAGGGTTGTATTACTACGACGTCGTGGGCGGCTCGTGGGGCTGGCAGCCTGGCAACTCGGTGACGTACATGGGGCAGCTGTTCAACCTCGGCCAGACGGAGGTGCTCAGGATATCGGGGCTGCCCGTGGGGACGTACAGCTTCAACTTCCAGGTTGACCTCACGATGAACGGCAAGAAGGACGGCCAGATGTACTCCGACAACGTGTTGGTCATTGTTAGTCAGTAGAGAAAAAAAGACAGAGAAAGAGATGTGTTGCTAATAAAAGAAGAGACATAGCCTCCAGTCTTGAGCTTTTGCCGCAATTGTTTTTTCCGACACACAGATTTATACGCCTGAAGTCATCTATCTCGATGTGATTTATCGCTCTAAAACTATCGATTGTAATTTTATTCAACATATTTTTCTCCTATCGTTTCAATATAAGGGTTATTTTCTTGTCATATCAAGATGTTACACACATGCAAGAATCTGAATGTGAAGTTTTATTCACCGTTCTGTGAACAAAACTTCTCTGGATTTTTCTAAATTCAAACCCATACTATAGTTTAGGTGATAGTAATAGCTAAGTATACAAAGGTATGGATGGGGTCAAGGGGACTTCTTCGTGGCCGGCCAGGAGCGTCCTGGAGCGGAAAAGAAGCAGAGTCGCCCTGCCTTCTTTCTCTCTTTTCGTATATATTAATTATGGACAGGCATTAGGAGGCAAAGACAGTGGTAGCGCCGTTGAGGCTGATAAAGATCGAGTCGTTGATGACAAAGACAAGGGGGACCCCTAACGTCACCGTTGGGATAATTGATGGCCCCGTGGAGGTGAACCATCCTGACTTCAGGGGCGTAAGCATTCGCTCGCTGTCGGGAGACAAAGCCGGTTCGTGCAAGATTGCCGATAGTGTTGCGTGCATGCACGGGACGTTTGTGGCCGGTATAATATGTGCGCGACGTGGCACTGAGGCGCCGGGCATTTGTCCGGGGTGCGGGATCGTATTAAGACCGATATTCAGAGAGGAGGCCTCTGGTTCCAGCGGTGTCGTCTCCAGCACGCCCGATGAGCTGGCACGGGCAATTATCGAGAGCATCGACGCAGGCGCCAGGGTTATTAACATGAGCGTGGGTTTGACCGGGGTGGCCCTCAACGTGCATCAAAATCTGCAAGAGGCCATGAACTACGCCGGCAACGCTGGGGCGATAGTCGTCGTGGCAGCGGGCAATCAGGGGGCAATGATTGCATCGCCTCTGATCAATCATCCCTGCGTTATACCTGTTGCGGCGTGCGATGAGGATGGCCGCATCAGCGGAGGGTCAAATATCAGCCCATCAATTGGAAGGTACGGGTTAATGGCGCCAGGGGTCGGGATAACAAGCGTCTCCGGTGCGACCAGTGCGAATGGTTACGCCACGTTAAGTGGAACGAGCTTTGCCGCGCCATTTGTGACGGGGGCCATAGCGCTGTTGATGTCGGAGTTTCCGGATGTCAGCCCGGTGGAGATAAGACATGCCTTATTGGCATCCTCACCACGTAAAAAGATGATCACCCCGCCATGCCTTGACGTTGAGGCCGCGTGGAATATATTAAAAACGACCCATATCAAATCAATCAATCATAGGAGGAATTCGGTAATGTCAGTAGAACTTCAGAGCGAAGGATCAGCAGAGGACGTTAAAATGGCACAAGAAGCCATCTTAACGGGTAAGGGACAGACAGAAGGATTAAACACGATCATGGCAATCCCCGCGCAACAAGCATCATCAAGCGTGTCTGCTTGTGGAGGTGGGGCTGGGGTGCAGCAGTGGAAGCCTGTCTTTGCCCTTGGGAGCGTGGATGTGCGTTTTCCTAACCTGGGGGTGGAGAAGGAGTTTAAGCAGATCGCGGCAGCGCAAGGCACAGAGGGCACAATAAGCGAAACGATAAGATATAATGTGTTAAAGGCCAACCGTCACCTTGCCAAAGAGGTGTGCTGGGTGTTACAGATTGAGGGGGTTGACACCTACATACTCGTCCCCTCCGACCCATTCTATCTTGACATGCTAGTGAACTGCATTGCTCCCAATGACAACAGAAAAGAGATGGACATAGACGTGATAATAGGCTTGAAGGGACCTATTGCTCCCGCTGAGATGTGTAATGGGCTAAGTCTTCCAATTGTGGCCATAAATAACACGTATCAGTTTGATTTACAGAAGTTTACTGGAGCAATCACCGTAAAACACGGCGAGGCCGTAAAACACGGTGAGGCCGTAAGCCACAATCAGGCAAAAGAGGTGATCAAGAAAATAATGGCAATGGCTGACAATACCGGCGAGATGGATGCACACCGCGCCGTTAATTACCTGGCAGTGCGCAATGAGGCAATGTATACGCTTAGCGCTCAAAAGCTTAACAGTGGATTCTTATTAGAAGGCATCGATGTAAAACCATCGAGGCTGGGTTCAGCTCGCAGGCTTTTAAATGTAATCTTTGCCTTTTATCACAAGACTGATGGCTACAGAGAGAAATACTACTTAAGGGTAGACGTCAACGATAAGTATCCCTTTGTTATAGGCGAAATGAGCGAGTACTACGAAAACAGGGGCGTGTAAGCAGCGATTACGATTTATATGATTGAAATAATTTAGCCTCGTGTTTCGCGGGGTTGATTACTGGGCTACAACACATACATTGTACCCGGAAAACTTAGTTTTATGAGGTGATTTTAAGATGAAAACACCAGGATTTACAGCAGAGGTCTCTATCTCCGGAGCGGGAGCGTACGTAAGTGAAATGACTCTTGGGGGTGATGCCATCGTTACTCCGCAGCAAGACCCACTTTGTTTCTTAAAGTGCATTCCTATCTGTGCAGCTAATCCAATTTCCTTGCAATGCGCAGCTTGTGTAGCCAGTTGTTTATAGTTAAATAGTACCGGACTAGTGGGCTTTTAGGCTTGATACCTGAAAGCCCATTGTCCTAATCGAAACAATAAAGAGGTGTATAACATATGTCAGAGATGAAAAAAGACAACAGCGACGATACCGATAGCGATCCTAAAGAACATAAGCATAAACCTGTAAAGATAAAGCTCCCCATGTTTATCTCGGAGGAGATAGGCCTCGGTGATGTCATCAAGGGTGTTACATCAACGTTTGGGATTAAACCCTGTGGCGGTTGTGAAAAGAGGGCGGAGATACTTAACAACTTGGTTACACTTACACCGTGGAACAGACATTAAAACAAAGTCAGGGAGGGATTGAAAACAATGTCGTTAGAACATCAGATTGTTGAAGGCGCAGGGAGTGTCAAAACGGATCAGGAAACCAACGGCTCAAAGACGTGTGGCGCTGGAACATGCAGGAAGAAACCGATATACGCGCTTGGTAGCGTTGACGTGCGTTTCCCAAATCTGGGGATAGAACGCGAGTTTAATTACCTTGCAAGCAAAATAGGCACTGGTATTTTAACCAGAGAAGATATCAGATACCATGTATTAAGAGAACACCCTCATCTCTCAAGCGAGGTGTGCTGGGTGATGCAGGTAGAGGGTATAGACACATACATCCTCACCCCCTCTGAGCCATCATCTTTAGATGACCTGATAGAGAGTGTCTCTCCCGACGTAAGACAAGAAAAAGATTGTGACGTGATCATAGGTTCAAAGGGTCCCATAGCCTCTGCGCAGGCGTGCAACGGACTGACTGTCCCTATAGTTACCGTAGACAGCATATATTATTTCGATCTGCCGTCATTTGTCAAGGGCATACCGCTCAGGAAAGAAGCCGCCAATCAAGAAGACTTTGATCGACTGGCCATATACATGATCAGGGACAAGGTCATGCAGATGGCCGATAACATCGGCGAAATGGACGAGCACCGTGCCATCAATTATCTGGTTGTACGCTACGATGGCATATACAAGCTGCTCTACGACATGAGCCATGAGAGCATACTGGAAGAGATATCGGTGCTGCAATCGAAATTAAGCCCGGTGCGCAAGATACTAAACATCATTTTTACGTTTATCCACAAGAAGGCCGGTTATAAGGAAAAATACTATGCAAGCGTAGATGTCACCGACAAGTATCCCTTCCTGAGACGTAAGGTTACTCCGTATTATGACATTAAAGGTATGTAGGTTGTCTTACTCGTGATTCGCGAGTGAACATAGGGGTAGTTTGTAATACCCAAAAATCTAAGTTAAGAGGTGAATAAAAGTGAAAACACCAGGATTTACGGCAGAGGCTTCTATCTCGGCAGCAGGAGCATATTCAGGTCAGGCAGCGGTTGGTAGTGATGTTGCAGTTGCTCCGCAGGGTATATTTTGCAAGATGTGTGATATTCCATGCATCATCCCAGATTGCCCACCATGTTTAGCGTGCAAGGCGATGTTTTGTTAATAGGGGGTAGGGAATAACCCACCGTAAACAAGAAGGGGGTCAAGGGGACTTCTTCATGGCCGGGTGTCCCACCCAGGGGGGTAGAGGGGGCCAGGCGTCAAAGAACCAGGAGCGTCCTGGAGCGCCAAAAAGACGGAACCACCCCCTCTTCTTCTTCTTTTGACACTGCTACGTTTAAGTCAACATATGGAATTTGACATTGTTAAAATATTCAATGGTAAGGATTTAGAGTCCAAGACAAGAAGGAGGATTATTATGTTTAAGAGAGTGTGCTGCCGCCGGAGTAAGCTGGGGGTGGTGGTATTAACGCTTGTTGCGTTGATGTGGCTGGTGGGCAGTGCCACGGCACAGGAGAAGTACGTCTACAAGCAGATGTGGCCCAAGCTCGAGCAGCCGTGGTATTTTAGTTACCCTTCTGGTATAGCGGTAGATGGCAGCGGTAACGTCTACGTCGCTGATTCAGCTAACAACCGCATACAGGAATTCACCTCCGATGGTAAGTTCCTCGCTAAATGGGGTAGTTATGGCGATGGCAATGGACAGTTTTATGGCCCTTATGCCATAGCGTTAGATGGCAGTGGTAACGTCTATGTTGCTGATAGAGATAACCACCGCATCCAGAAGTTCACCGCTGATGGCAAGTTCCTCGCTAAATGGGGTAACAAGGGTTCTGGATATGGCTCGTTTTATACTCCTTCAGGTATAGCGATAGATGGTGTGGGCAATGTTTACGTTGCTGATACATTAAATAACCGCATTCAGAAATTTACATCTGATGGTGAGTTCATCGCTACATGGGGTAACACGGATATTAATGAAAATGAAGATGAACGGCTTTATTCCCCTGAATGTATAGCGGTAGATGGCAGCGGGAATGTCTACGTCGCTGATGTAGTAAATCACTGTATCAAGCGATTTACCTCCGATGGTAAGTTTATCGCTAAATGGGGCAGTTGGGGCAGTGGCGATGACCAGTTTTATCACCCATCCGGTATAGCAGCAGATAACGTGGGCAACGTCTACATCGTTGATATAGTAAATGATCGTATCCAGAAATTTACCGCTGATGGTACGTTCATCACCAAATGGGGCATTGATGGTATTGGCGATGGCCAGTTTTATCACCCTTCTGGTATAGCGACAGGTGAGGAGGGTAATGTCTACATCGCTGATAAGGATAGTAACCGTATCCAGAAATTTACTGCTGATGGTAAGTTCGTCGCTAAATGGGGCAGTTGGGGCAGTGGCAATGGCCAGTTTTATTACCCCTCTGGTATGGCAACAGATGACATGGGCAACGTTTACATTGCCGATATGGTGAATAACCGCATCCAGAAATTCACCGCTGATGGTAATTTCCTCGCTAAATGGGGCAGCTTAGGCAGTGGCGATGGCCAGCTTAATGTCCCTTATGGATTAACGGTAGATAGTGGGCACAATGTTTACGTCACAGAGCTTGGCAATAACCGTATCCAGAAATTCACCGCTGATGGTACATACATCACCAAATGGGGCAGCTTCGGTAGCGACGATGGTCAGTTTAATGACCCTCGTGGTATAACAGTAGGTGTTGATGGCAACGTTTACGTCACAGAGTTTGGCAATAACCGTATCCAGAAATTCACCGCTGATGGTACGTACATCACTAAATGGGGCAGCTTCGGTAGCGACGATGGTCAGTTTAATGACCCTCGTGGTATAACAGTAGGTGTTGATGGCAACGTTTACGTCACAGAGTTTGGCAATAACCGTATCCAGAAATTTACCGCTGATGGTACGTACATCGCTAAATGGGGCAGCTTCGGCATAGGCGATGGTCAGTTTAAGAACCCTCATGGTATATCGGTAGATGGTGATGGTAACATCTATGTCACTGATACAGAAAATCACAATGTCCAGAAATTCACCTCCGATGGTAGTACAGTCATAGCGAAGTTTGGAGAGAAGGGTAGTAACTCTGCTCAACTGAATTATCCGCACTCTATCTCAATCAGTAAAAATGGAGATGTCTACGTTACTGAAACCTTTAACAATCGTATCCAGGTCTTTACCAAGTCCACCTCAACCACAACCGGCTCCGACAGGGCCATAATCGTCGCCGGCAGCGGTCCATACAAGGGCAACGACCTTTGGGACGCAACCCAAATGAACGCTAACTACGCATACAGAGTGTTTAACTACCAAGGCTTTACTAAAGACAACATCTACTACCTCACCGCAGGCAGAAGCATGGACATTGACGGCAATGGCATCCTGGACGACATGTATGAGGGGGCATCAAACGCCGAAATCCAAAAGGCCATAACCACATGGGCCAAAGGCGCACACGACGTCATCATCTACCTGACCGGCCACGGAGGAGTGGGCAACTTCCGCATCAACGAGACAGAGATACTTACATCCCCAGACCTGGCCTCGTGGATTAACACGCTCCAAGAGGGCATCACCGGCAAGATAATCGTAGTCTATGACTCCTGCCATTCAGGTAGCTTTCTAAGCGACCTCAAGCCTCCGGTTGGCAAAGAGCGTATAAACATCACAAGCACCGCAAACACGGAAGAAGCCTCTTTCGTTGACAAGGGCACAATATCGTTTTCCTATCCCTTCTGGTCACAGGTCTTTTACGGAGCCACGGTTTATGACGCATTTACAATTGCGCAAGACGGCATAAACTACATTAAGTGGAAACAGACCCCCAACATCGACGACAACGGTGACGGCATTGGCAACGAAAACAAAGATGGCGACCTGGCAGAGACATACACCATCGGCAAGGGCATCAAGTCTGCCGCGGACATCCCATTTATCGGCTCCGTCTCCCCCGACCAGACCCTCAACGGCCAGACGTCCGCCAAGATTCGCGCCGAAAATGTCATCCCCACAGACACGATCCAGCGCGTCTGGGCAATCATCAAGCGCCCGGATTCCACCCCCTCCAACCCCGACGAACCGGTGACCTCTCTGCCGTCAATTGATCTGACCAACCTCGGCTCAAACACCTACGAGGGCACATACAGCGACTTTAACGTCTCCGGCGCCTATGAGATCGCCGTCTACGCGATGGACTCAAATGGCATCATCTCCCTGCCCAAGACCACGAAGGTCACTCAAACCGGCGGGGCGTCAACCGCTCCTCAGCCAACGATCACGGCAAACGGCGCCAAGGGCACGGTCAAGATCAAGACCACCGACACCCTCTCAATCAGCGTGGCGTTAAACGCCGGTGGCTTCTCCGGCCAGAGCGCCGACTGGTGGCTGCAGGCATTGACCGATTTAGGGTTGTATTACTACGACGTCGTGGGCGGCTCGTGGGGCTGGCAGCCTGGCAACTCGGTGACGTACATGGGGCAGCTGTTCAACCTCGGCCAGACGGAGGTGCTCAGGATATCGGGGCTGCCCGTGGGGACGTACAGCTTCAACTTCCAGGTTGACCTCACGATGAACGGCAAGAAGGACGGGCAGATGTACTCCGACAGCGTGTTGGTCATTGTTAGTCAGTAGAGAAAAGCAAAAAGTAGGATTATTATGTCTAAGAGAGTGTGCTGCCGCCGGAGTAAGCTGGGGGTGGTGTTTGTGTTGGCGCTTGTTGCGTTGATGTGGCTGGTGGGCAGCGCCATAGCCGATGAGAATTACGTCTACAAACAGATGTGGCCCAAACTTCAACAGCCGTGGTATTTTAGTCAACCTAGAGGTGTAGCGGTAGATGGCAACGGTAACGTCTACGTCGCTGATACGTTTAACCACCGTATCCAGAAATTCACCTCCGATGGTAAGTTTATAGCTACATGGGGCAGTCAGGGTAGCAGTAATGGACAGTTTGATATCCCTTATGGCATAGCGGTAGATGGTAGCGGTAACGTCTACGTCACTGATATAGGCAATAACCGTATCCAGAAATTTACCGCTGATGGTAAGTTCATGTATAAATGGGGCAGTTTCGGCAGCGCTGATGGACAATTTAATTCCCTTCGTGGCATAGCGATAGATGGTAGTGGAAACGTCTACGTCGCTGATGCAATAACGGTGATCCCAAATAGCGGCGAGCAATGGAACGACCGCATCCAGAAATTCACATCAGATGGTAAGTTCATTGCTAAATGGGGCAGCAGTGGCAGCGGGGATGGACAGTTTTATGGCCCTGATGGCATAGCGATAGATGGTAGCGGTAACGTCTACGTCGTTGATGAAGATAACAACCGCGTCCAGAAATTTACTTCTGATGGTAAGTTCATCACTAAATGGGGCAGTCAGGGTTTCGACGATGGACAGTTTTCTTTGCCTACTGGTATAGCGATAGATAGAAGCGGTAACGTTTACGTTACTGAGTTGAATAACGGTTGCATCCAGAAATTCACCGGAGATGGTAAGTTCATCACTAAATGGGGCAGTCAGGGCAGAAACGATGGACAGTTTTATGAGGTCAGTGGTATAGCATTAGATGCTAGCGATAACGTCTACATAGCTGATACGGAAAACGGCCGCATCCAGAAATTCACCTCCGATGGTACGTTTATCACTAAATGGGGCAGTCAGGGTAGCAGTAATGGACAGTTTTTTGGTCCTCAGGGTATAGCGGTAGATGGCAGCGGTAACATCTACATCACTGATGAAAATAATCACCGCATCCAGAAATTCAACTACGATGGTAAGTTCATAACGACATGGGGCAGCATAGGCAGCGACGATGGACAGTTTGGATGGAGTGGCCCTTATGGCATAGCGATAGATGGAAGCGGTAATGTCTACGTAGCCGATTCGTATAACGACCGCATCCAGAAATTCACCTCCGATGGCAAATTCATTGCTAAATGGGGAAGTTGGGGTAGCGGCGATGGACAGCTTAATGGTCCTAATGGCATAGCGGTAGATGGCAGCGGTAACGTCTACGTTGCTGAGGTGTTTAACAACCGCATTCAAAAATTCACCTCCGACGGTAAATTTATCGCTAAATGGGGTAGTAAGGACAACGGCGATGTGCTGTTTTATTACCCTTGGGGGGTAGCGGTAGATGACAGCGGTAACATCTACGTCTCTGATACAAATAACAACCGTATACAGAAAAATACATCCGACGGTAAGTTCATTGCTAAATGGGGTAGTGGGGGCAGTGGTGACGGGCAGTTTGTTTCCCCTCGTGGTATAGCAGTAGATAGCAGCGGTAACGTCTACGTCGCTGATGTGGATAACAACCGCATCCAGAAATTTACCTCCGATGGTGAGTTCATTGCAAAGTTTGGAGATTTGGGCAGTAATCCAGGGCAAATTAGCTACCCAAGTGGTGTTTCAATCAGCAAAAACGGAGACGTTTACGTCACTGATACGTCTAACAACCGCATCCAGGTCTTTAACAAGGAAGCTCCAACCACAACCGGCCCAGACAAGGCCATAATCGTCGCCGGCAGCGGTCCATACAAGGGCAACAACCTGTGGGACGCAACCCAAATGAACGCTAACTATGCATACAGAGCGTTTAAATACCAAGGCTTTACCAAAGACAACATCTACTACCTCACCGCAGGCAGAAGCATGGACCTTGACAACAACGGCGTCCTGGATGACATGTACGAGGGGGCATCAAGCGCCGAAATCCAAAAGGCAATCGCTTGGGCCAATGGCGCAAACGACGTCATCATCTACCTAACCGGCCACGGAGGAGAGGGCAACTTCCGCATCAACGAGACAGAGATACTTAAATCCTCAGACCTGGCCTCGTGGATTAACACCCTCCAACAGAGTATCACTGGCAAGATAATCGTAGTCTATGACTCCTGCCAGTCGGGCAGCTTCCTGAACGACCTCAGACCCCCAGCAGGCAAGGGGCGCATAAACATCACAAGCGCTGCCAACAATGAATTCGCCTACTTCGTTGACAAGGGCACAATATCGTTTTCCTACCCCTTTTGGTCACAGATCTTTAGCGGAGCCACGGTTTATGACGCATTTACAATTGCGCAAGACGAAATAAACTACATGAAATGGAAACAGACCCCCGGCATCGACGACAACGGTGACGGCATTGGCAACGAAATAGATGATGGCAATAAAAAAGGTGATGGCTACCTGGCAGAGATATACACCATCGGCAAGGGCATCCAGTCTGCCGCGGACATCCCACTTATCGGCTCCGTCTCCCCCGACCAGACCCTCAACGGCCAGACGTCCGCCAAGATTCGCGCCGAAAATGTCATCCCCACAGACACGATCCAGCGCGTCTGGGCAATCATCAAGCGCCCGGATTCCACCCCCTCCAACCCCGACGAACCGGTGACCTCTCTGCCGTCAATTGATCTGACCAACCTCGGCTCAAACACCTACGAGGGCACATACAGCGACTTTAACGTCTCCGGCGCCTATGAGATCGCCGTCTACGCGATGGACTCAAATGGCATCATCTCCCTGCCCAAGACCACGAAGGTCACTCAAACCGGCGGGGCGTCAACCGCTCCTCAGCCAACGATCACGGCAAACGGCGCCAAGGGCACGGTCAAGATCAAGACCACCGACACCCTCTCAATCAGCGTGGCGTTAAACGCCGGTGGCTTCTCCGGCCAGAGCGCCGACTGGTGGCTGCAGGCATTGACCGATTTAGGGTTGTATTACTACGACGTCGTGGGCGGCTCGTGGGGCTGGCAGCCTGGCAACTCGGTGACGTACATGGGGCAGCTGTTCAACCTCGGCCAGACGGAGGTGCTCAGGATATCGGGGCTGCCCGTTGGGACGTACAGCTTCAACTTCCAGGTTGACCTCACTATGGACGGCAAGAAGGACGGGCAGATGTACTCCGATGGCGTGTTGGTCATTGTGAGTCAGTAGAGAAAAAAAGACAGAGAATAGAGATGTGAGAGACTAAGATGGGTGCTCTGCCTTCTTGGCGCTCCAGGACGCTCCTGGCCCAATTGAGCCCCCCTCAGACCCCTCCGCAAGGGAACACGCTTCCCTTGCCCTGTAAAGGGCTGGTTTGGCAATTGAAGGTTAAGCTAATTTGACAATGTCATATTTCATACCATACCACATCTGGAGGTACAATTGT
>JADFXD010000068.1 GCA_015233725.1 Nitrospirota bacterium
GGGGGGGGCAGCGCCGCCCCCCTTTTTCCCCTCTTTGTGTATTATTATGGGTGGAGGTACTTTATGTATAAGGTTCTATTGATTGAGGACCATGAGGCAGCTAGAGAGCAATTGGCGGAATTCATCCAGAAGGAGGGTTTTGAGGTATTACAGGCGGAGAGCGGTCGTGTCGGCCTTGATCTCTTTCTTTCGGAGAGACCGCACATAGTCCTTACGGATATGAAGATGCCGGACATCGATGGGATAGAAGTAATTCGCAGGATCAAGCAGTTATCGCCTGATACCGATATAATCTTACTCACCGCCTTTGGAGAGACAGACATCGCCATAACGGCCCTCCGTGAAGGCGCCCTGGACTACCTGAAAAAACCAATAGACCTGAACTGTCTAACCACGGCCATTGGCAGGGCAAAGGAGAGGTTTGTAATGCGACAAGAGCAGACCTTGCAACCGGTCATTTTATTGGTCGATGACGAGGAATTGCCCCGCAAACGCCTGGCGAGGGTCCTGGAGAAAGAAGACTGGAAGGTGATTACGGCCTCAGATGGCGAAGGAGCCATCAGGCTCTTTAACATTACAAAGATTGATATCGTCCTGACGGATATCAACATGCCCAGGATGAACGGGCTTCAGGCCCTGCATCAAATGAGAGGTATAAACAGCGATTTCGAGGCGATAGTCTTTACAGGATACGGCGACGAGGAAAGCGCCATACAGGCAATGCGCGACGGTGCGATTAACTTTCTAAAAAAACCCGTTGACCTCGATCAATTGATAGTGGTGATAGAAAAGGCCCTGGAACACCTGCAACTTGACAGGAAATTAAGGTACCGCAACCGTGAGCTTGAAATTGCCAGGCAGATAATTACACAGATAACTGCCGAACAGGGAGGCATAATCAACATTCATGAATCAGTTGTAAGACAAATGATGAGCTATGCCAAGACCTTATTAGATGCTATCCCGATGTCAATCCTTGTGATGAAAAAGGATTTAGCTATAGTCTATATCAACAAATCTTTTTCGCACATTATAGGGAACAGTTCTGAGAGGCTCGATGAGGCCCTGCTCGAGCAGATAAGAAGATTGGGGATAAAGGAAATTTCTCTTCAGCAATTGACTGAGATGGTGAATAGACTTTATGAGACACCCGGGCGTATAGAGACCATCAGGTCTGGTGAATTCTCATACCTCGTCCTAACCCTGATAACAATCAAGGTGGATGCAAGCGAGAGTTATGTCTTGATGGCCATACGTGGAGAAAGACCCGATGCCAGGGAGAGATCATGAATACCAATAAAACAACCGTACTCGTCGTCGATAACGACAGAACAACAAGGGAACAATTAGAGCAGGAGATAGCGCGGGGGATGTATAACGTCCAGACGACGTCAGAGGGCAGGACAGCCATCGAGATCATACGCCGCAGTGAGGTGGGAATTATCCTTGTTGACATAAACCTTCCTGACATTAACGGGATCGAGTTTATCAGGAAGGTGAAGGAGATAGCGCCGGGATGTGAGTTAATCGTAATTATTGGCACCGCTCCTTACAGTGGCTGGGCCGGTGGCGGCAACATAGATTTAGCCATTGAGGCGCTCAGAAGCGGGGCCATTGACTATATAGAAAAACCCATCAATATGGACAGATTTCACACGGTCATGGGCAGGGCGCAAGAGAAACTTCAGGAGGCTACCGAACAATTGATCCAGACAGCGAAACTCTCGGCACTAGGAGAGCTTACCGCCGGTGTTGCCCATGAGCTTAACCAGCCCCTAAATGGCATTAAAATAATCTGCCAGTCTATCATAAAAGATATACAAAAAAACCGCTATAGCACGGAAGAACTGCAGACCGATCTTGCCGATATCGTGGAGCAGGTTGACAAAATGGCGGCAATTATTGACCACATGAGGATATTCACGCGACGCTCCGAAGGCATGAACACTGAATTAATAGATATAAACACCGTAGTTGAAGGGACATTTAAACTGTTAAACCAGCAGTTGAAGGACAATGGGATTACAGTAACAAAAAACCTGGCGCCCGACCTACCCCAGGTCAAAGGCGATATCATAAGACTTGAACAGGTGTGCATAAATCTAATCATCAACGCAAAGAATGCCATGACAAAGGGCGCTAATGCCGGTAAAGACCTTAAAATAACGACATATCAGACAAACAACTGTGACTTGCCCTCCTGCAACGGCACCATAGTCGTAGAGATAGAAGACAATGGCACAGGTATCCCGGAGTCTATAATAGATAAGATATTTCAACCATTTTTTACTACCAATGAACATGGAAAAGGGACGGGACTCGGTCTTTCGGTCTCAAAAAAAATAATAAATGAACACGGCGGTAAGATATCTGTGCAAAGCGATGTCGGCAGGGCAACAATATTTAAGCTCACGTTGCCAATAGCTGATAAGTAACTGGACATGAGAAAACTATGATTGAGAATTATGGGGTCAAGGGGGGGTCCGTGCCCCCTTGCAGGGGGAATCTGAAGGGGTGGCAGGAGCGTGCCTTGAGCGACAAAGAAGCTCCGCCGCCCCTTTCTTCTTTTTCTTGTTAGTTATGGGCAGGGTCCTGGAGGCAGCAATCCCATATCCTTAAGGAATAGAGAAGGAGCCTGAGTTTTTTTCTTACCCCACGGCATTTCCTTTAATTGAGGATATGACAGATAAAGTAACCGCCTGGAGCGCGTTACAGCGACAAAGGCATTACGTCGTTCTTCCTCCTTTGCCTTGGCGTCCTTGGCACGGTAATCTGGAAAGGTGCCATCACTCATGCCTACGATAAAGACAACGTCAAACTCTAACCCCTTTGAGGAGTGTACCGTCAAAAGGGCAAGTCCTTCCTGTCTTGGTTGTTGCATCGTTCCCAACGCCCTATGTGTCATAAAGGAGGCAAGGTCATTTTCTCTAGCTCGTTGACTTCTCAGGAATCTATCCCACTCTCCGTTAAAAACCTTAGTGTCTTCCAATATGGCTCTCTTGTCATCCTCATCGTCAAGCCCTCCTCCATATTTTTCCAGGATACCAAGGGCCTTAGGCATACGAACTATATCGTTACTAATATTTAGGCTCTCCACTGCCTCCAGGATAACATTTGCTTTTTTATCGGTAGTGTTAGATACCAGATAGCTAATAACCTGAGTACCTAAAACGGCCTTGTTTTCAACCATTTTTTGTCCAATACCCCATTTTTTTCTTAGCTCGTCAAGGTGTATTCGATCCTTCGGATTTACAAGCAGTCTAAGACATAATTCAAACTCTACCAATAAATCCGATTCAAATTCATAGTCAGACTTTAATTGTTTGTAGTATGGGAGATTTTTTTCCCCCAGCTTCTCTTCAATCTTTAAGAGTGTGTATCGGGTTCTTCCAAGGACAGCACAACTTTCAAGTCGTATAGATCCTTCCACATCGGGGTGTCCAGTGTTACAGAGGCCGATTACTTTTTGGATAACATGCTGCGCCTCCTCATCTTCGTCTTTACAGGCAAAGAGTTCAACAACCCCAGAAACCGGAATGTTATCAACGCCAGCAAGGTATGTATCATCAAGCATTTTGGCTCTTGCTACTACAGAACGTGAGCACCGGAAGTTTTCATGTAATTCAATGACAGTAGCATTGTAGTCTTTGATAAAATCGTCCATAAATTTTGGATCGGCTGTATTAAATCCATAAATCGATTGCTTTTTATCCCCCACCATCATAATATTGTTGTACTCATCACCACAAAGGGCACGTATCACTTGGTATTGCGCAAGATTTAAGTCTTGAGCCTCGTCAATGCAGATGAAACGGTAAAGACGACGGTAAAAATCCGCAATCTTGGGCCTCTCATCAAATAGCTGATAAGTAAGAAACAATAAATCCTCAAAATCCACTGCCCCCGACGCACACAATGCTGACTGATAACCCTCAAATATCCTCCTGTCAATCTTATCATCAATTTCAGAGAGACCTCGTAAAGAACTCTTGTAGTGGATAATCCTCTGCAACCATATATCAATAGTTTTCTTTTGCTTTTCAGTATCCCCAGTTTCTTTTAGCTCATGTAACAAATAGCTGTCATCATTGATCGCCATAGTTAATATGCTTGTCCGATCATAGGGATTACTAAAAATCTGAGGTAGGCCATCAATTCCGACAGGTTTCCCACGTCTTGCAAGGACATCCGTGCAGAAACTGTGTAATGTCCCGATAAAAGCCCTCTCATTTATATCTGGAATATCCTTTAACCGTTCAATCATTTCGTTAGCGGCCTTATTTGTGAATGTCAGCGCAAGTATCTGGAAGTTGCCAGATTCCTCCTTGAGGAGCCTTCTGATCCGCTCTGTCAACACCCGTGTCTTACCAGCTCCTGGCCCGGCTGACACGAGTAATGCACCATATGTATGTTGGACAGCCCTTTGCTGTTCTGTCGATAGACGATGATTCATACCATTTTCTCCTCTGAATGTTCTGCCACACCAATATCTTTTGCCATCTGATCAAACAAGTCCCTTATCCTGCGTGGAATCCTACGGCTTTCATCCACTAAAGATACAATTTCGTGCGCAATGGCATCTGCATATTTAGTCTTTCCCTCTTTCAAGATATCAGACAAAGCACGCTCTTTACCCCCATCATGATCACTTTTATAGTCGCGTTTTTTTCCACCTTTCCCTTTCTTACCTGTCATATCATTGATATAATCTGCTATATAGTTATTGCTCTTGTTACAATGATTTAAAACCGCTTCAATAGCATCGGTATATCCCTCTATTAAATATGCTTCAATGTCTTGACCGTGCGTTAATGTAATCACGTTTGGGCATTTTGTATAATCGTTTATATCAATATACTTATCCTTCAATGCAGCAGACATTTTATTTAATGCATCTTGTTCAGCATCAGAAAAAATATACCAATTAAGGCCAAGTCCTTTGACTAATCTTAAAAATGGAAGATAGCCCCCTGCACCACCAACACCGATAAAGCTAATTCCAAGTTCATTATGGTCCCTGTTCCAATATCTTTTAGCATAAACAGGAAACTGCTGCTCCTCTGTTTCACCCTCAAATAATACCAAGGCGCTTGCAAATAGCATATCACCATGTGTGTTTAAAACTTTCCACTTCATTTTCTTAAGGTCTTCTTCTTTTATTCCTGAGACATCAATACCTGTTACGGATGTCTCAGAAGCATTTTTTTGAAAGCTACGCAAATCGGCACAATCAGTATGAGCTGCTACATAGGGTGAATGTGTGCTTATTATTACCTGTCCTGGGATTTGCCGAATCTGATTATAGAGTGCTCGCTGTCCCTGGGGATGTAAATGAGCCTCCGGCTCTTCTAATGCCAACATGGGATGTAAAGAGTCATCATCCTTTGCCCGTAAAGTACGCCATTGCATAAATGCCCTAAAGACAAGAACAGAGGCCATACTACGAGTCCCCATCCCATGTCGGATCAATGGAAAGGGTTGAGCCCCCTTTGTTGCAAAGTGAATATCAATACCCTTTGTTAAATCTCTCAGTCTACGCGCAACAGGGGACAATTCTATGCTATTCTTCTCGCCTGAGATGACACTGTCAAGATTACCCAGTGTAGATTTCAAGTGCTTTAGAACCTCACTATTACCGACAATTCCTTCGTTTATAGCATTCAACATTCCCTCAAACTTTTTTGTATCCTCTTCCGATAAACCAAGATCGTTCGTTATTCTCCGCCAGTATGACCCCTGATGTCTCATGTCTTCATCAATGTCTCGTCTTGCATTAAGCAAGTGTAACGCCATTGGCTCTATTTGTTTAGCGCTGATTCCATCAGTTGTTACTATTGCTTCAATATTTGATGAGTCAGAGAGCCATTGCTTTAGAAACTGCCTGTCAACGTTATATTCACCCTTTTCCTGTTTCCATGTCAGACGGGTACGAAATGCCATAAAATCATTATCTTTATCATCCTGAGCAATGCCACCACCCCAAAGATTTAACCAATATGAGCCTTGAGGGAAACTATCACAAACATTACCACTATCATCGGTTGGTCTTATTAAAACATCAATCAAGATTGAACGCTCATAAGGAGGCTTGGATTCCTCGGAAGCGATGTAGATATCATCACTGTTTAGGTTACGTTTTCCAGCCCCCATAGCTGCAAATAACGCTTCAAGAAAACTTGTCTTTCCTGAATTATTTGGCCCAATAAGCAGTGTCAAACGACTAAGAGATACATCAATGGACTTCAAAGATCGAAAATTCCTTATACGAACCTCTTTTACACAAATTCCTGAATTAGTTACAGCGCTCATTAGCAAATTCTCGTATCCTCTTTATATTTCATGGTAACTATGCTTTTACGCTTCCTGGATTCCTGCTTGCTCAGGAATGACATACCTGAAAACGGCTATTATTGTCATTCTCGCGAAAGCGAGAATCCATGCCTTTGAAACATGAGAAGAAATTTACCATGCTTTTTAAAGAGGATACAAATTCTCTCCCAAAATTTAAGATTTATCTTTTATCCTAACACTGTAATATATACCGCTGTCAAGAGAAGTTTTCTTTTGAAAAGTTTGTTTCACATTCAAGACTCCTTATATGTAATAGTTCAGCACAAACCCCACCCACGCCACAACTCAACCGACCAGCCTTCGCATTATGGGGTCAAGGGGGCTGGCACCCTTGCAGGGGGTTCTAAAGGGGCCAGGAGCGTCCTGTAGCGGTAAAGAAGTGTAGCCGCCCCTTTCTTTCTTCTCTTCTCGTATATAATTAACTATGGTCAGGTAGGTCAGGTACTTAATATATCAACCTAAATGGAGCTTGCAAGAAAAACAATAGATTAAACAGTATGGATACTTAATTCTGTCTTGCAATCCTGTTTTTTCTGGTATAATTAATTATGGGCAGGTATTTTATGATGGAGGCAATGATATGTATAAGGTTTTATTGATTGAGGACCATGAGATAGCTAGGAAGCAGTTGACTAAATTCATCCACAAGGAGGGGTTTGAGGTATTGCAGGCGGAGAACGGTCGTGTTGGCCTTGAGCTCTTTCATTCAGGACACCCGCATATAGTCATTACAGATATGAAGATGCCGGACATTGACGGGATGGAGGTAATCCATACGATCAAGCGGTTATCGCCTAATACCGATATAATCTTGTTTACTGCCTTTGGAGAGACAGACATCGCCATAACAGCCCTTCGTGAAGGAGTCCTGGACTATCTGAAAAAACCAATAGACCTTGGCTGCCTAAGCGCGGCCCTTGACAGGGCAAAAGAGAGGATTGCCATGCGACAAGAGCAATTCTTGCAACCGCTCATCTTGTTGGCTGAAGACGAGGATTTGCCCCGTAAACGCCTGGCGAGGGTCCTGGAGAAAGAAAACTGGACGGTCATTGAGGCCCCAGATGGCGAAGAAGCCGTCCGGCTGTTTGGCATTGCAAAGGTTGATATCGTCCTGACGGACATCAACATGCCCAAACTTAGCGGGCTTCAGGCCCTGCATCAAATGAGGGCTATAAACATCGATTTCGAGGCAATAATCTTTACAGGATACGGCGACGAGCAAAGCGCTATACAGGCGATGCGCGAAGGGGCGATAAGTTTACTAAAAAAACCCGTTGACCTCGACCAGTTGATAGTGGTGATAGAAAAGGCCCTAGGAGACCTGCAACTTGTTAGGGCATTAAAGTACCGCAACCGTGAGTTTGAAATTGCCAGGCAGATAACAACCAATATAACGGCTGAACATGAAGTCATAATCAACCTTAGTAAATCAGTGGTAACGCAAACAGCGGACTTTGCCAGGAGATTATTAGATTCTATCCCTATGTCAATCCTTGTGATGAAAAGAGATTTTACTATAGTCTATGTCAACAAATCTCTTTCGTCCATAATAGGTGGCATTTCTGAGAGACTCGATGAGGCCGTGCTCGAGGAGATAAGAAAGTTGGGGATAAAGGAAATCTCTCTCCAGCAATTGGCTAAAATAGTGAACAACCTTTATGACAACCCTGGGGGCATAGAGACAATTAAAGCTAGTGAATCCACGGACATCATTATAACTCTGGTCACAATTAAGATGGAGGCAAGTGATACTTACGTCTTGATGGCCATAAGTGGAGAAAGACCAGATTTTAAGGACAAGGCATGAATGTCAATAAAACAACCGTACTTATCGTCGATAGTAACATCACAGTCAACCATAGGGTGTGTTTATTTTTTGCAACAACTAAAGATTTGGACTCAACTAACCGATAAAGATATGTTGGGTGTTTTGGACAGCAATATAGTGTCCAGGATAGTATAAACATTAAGCGGCAATACAGGCATTTTGCCTGACTGTGAGTATAAAGCTAAGGAGGGATGGGTTATATGAATGTTAGCAGTTTTAACAACTTGCAACAGACGGCTAGCGTTTACCAGGGCAACAAGGTAAGCAACGTCAATCGCGTCAGCAATACCACCGGTGGTGGAGCAAAGGCTAATGCGCCAGCACGGGGGCAAGACAAGGTTACTATCAGTGCCGAGGCGCGTTCCAAGTACGCGGCAAGTGTAGCGAAGACCAATACAGGCCAAACTGGAGGAGCTGGGGCAGTTACACCCACTGGCAAATATGACCAGGGTAACATTGGCTCTGGCACTGGCACAAGAGGCTGAACTTAGCGAGAGGGCTTAAAAGCAAGGGAGGGTGGATCTAAAAAACAAGGGGAGGGTGAGTAGCGTGGGTCGTTCTTCTTTCACTTTCTATATTTCTCTCTACAACTCTCCCTTAGTTTTCAAGTTTTGGCGTATCGGTTTCTGTTTCTTCAACTAAAACTTTATGTTATGGTCTTTAAGGTGTTTAAGGTAGCGGTTTATTTGCATTTCGCTTAACAGCTTTTCTCTGACGAAGTACTCGCCGATGGGTTTTTGGCTTTTCTGTTGTTGCCACACCAGCATGTTGCATTGAAACGGCGTGATTACATTCAACCTGACCAGGCAATCACCAAGCCTCTCACCACGGACCTTGCCACGTAACAGTTCAACGATCTTTTCCTCGTTAAGCCAGCCCCATCGCACTGCTATCTCCCCCATGCGCTGACGCTGCTTTGACTGCCAGACAATGGCCGCTATGAGGTCCTTCCAGGAGACAATCCCGGCATAATACAAGAACTCCCCGATACGCAACTTCCGTCGCGGCAGGTTCTTTGACTGATACGCATAGGTTGACGTCTTTTGGGTGTCAATTGTGAAACGACCATCAGGATTATTGGTCTGCCTGTTGTGCTGATTGTTGGTCTGCCCGTTGGCATCTCTGCCGTTGTGTCTGTCGGCCTGCCTGGCGGAGAACCCGTTACTGCTAAAACCAGCAGATTCAGTCTTCTGCTGCTGCTGAGTGTTGTTAGATGATGTTCTGCTACCATTACCATAGTATGCCTGTTGGGTGCTCTTTGCCGATTGGCCTTGATACGCATTGGGATTAGACTGATGCCACGTCTTGAAGTTGCCTGTGTAGGAGTCCTTTTGCGGCTTAAAGGTATTTACATAGCTTTCTTTGAGTCTGAAACCGTTTTCCCTCTGCTTTAAAAACGAGTTTAACTTTTCGTACGCCTCGGTAGCCTCGATGAACTGTTGCGTACAGGTCTTTTTGTAAGCCTCATCCTCGGCGGCGTTACGGTCTGGATGCGTAGCGAGGGCTATCTTTCTGTATGCACTCTTTAACCCCGACGGCTGGATGTATTCGAGGAAGCCACGGTCAATCTTGACCTCTTCCCCAAAGAGTATCTTGCAGGCATCGTAGAGCTCAACTTCATTTACACTGTACATAGAAAAATTGTATCAAATCTTAAAGTAACTTGTCAAGTATTTTTTATATGGCTTTAATTAATAAGCAAAATTAGCCATTTCAGGCAGTATATCTCATGCACCTGCAAATAGTCAGCTATTGAGCATCATTGGATGACTTAAGCCCGATGGCAAAGAGCTTTGCCGCAGGCAGGTCTTCACCATAATGCTCAAGGCTGAAGTTATACCGGCTCGATATCACGACGTTGCTGCTGCCTTCAGTCCAGTCAACCGCCTCAAGAAAGGGACGGATAATATCAATGGCCTCAGAATTTAGATAATAATGATTGTCATGAATATAAAGGTTTTGTTCAAAGTCGTCGAAGTATATAATAGTTGAGATATCACCTTTAAAGACAGTGCGGAAAAGCGCTTTTATCTTTTGCTCATACTCATCATCTGACTTTAGGATTTTCAAGCCGTCCTTGTTACCCAACCTATCAAGCAGATTTCTCAGTTTCAGGATCACATCAGCCTCGCTGACCACACCGTGAAAGACGACCAGCTCCTTGTCCCTGAACCGTTCAACGAGCTTCCCGACAAGACAGCTCTTACCAATCCCCGCGGGACCGCGCACCAAAAGCCCGCACTTACCACCCCTATCCCTGATCACACTCACACCCCTCTGGACATACCGCCTCCGGCCAACAAAACCAGTCTCAAGCACACGCACGTTGCTGTACTTCAGGGTCTTGTGCCTGAGCTTAACGGGACTGCCCTTCTTTACCAGCAAACCAGGCGCTACCAACGGCACAATAGGCGACTTGTCGCCAAAGAGCCTCAAGAGCGGCCAGGGGTGGTATCGGTTTTCAAGCAGTTTTCGAGCGCTTTGGACGGCATGGTCGATCCCCTTGCCAATTGAGAGACACCTGTATATCTCGGCAGCCACAAGAGTCGCGCCCTCATCCGAGACAGGCAGGCCCCAACAAAGCACCCACCTCACACCTTTCTGCGCCATCTTGTACGCAAATGACTCCGAGTTAGCCTCCTCATAGGCGCTCCCGGTCAAACACCCCGAGAGAAAGAGCATCCTCGGCGGGAAATCTTTGATCACTCCCCACAGATCATCCGACGAGACCTTCTGCCGCTTGCCGAGCTCGTCCTCCATGTAAAACACCGGTCCCTTATCCTTGTCTAAACCGGCATGACCCGTTATGTGGATGATGTCAAATCCGCCACCTTTGTTATTGGCCTGCTTAAGCCCCTGGAGGCTGCCCGTGTCCTCGATTCTCATATCGATGTTGTTAGTGCCGATTACGCTGAAGATACGCTCCTCCTCCTTCTCAAAGTCGAGGACGCTTTTTTCGCCCACATCCGTTGGCGAACAGGCCATAAAGAGCATCTTAAGCGGCTCTTGCTTAGACTCCACCGGATTTAACTTGCCCTGTCCTCAACGAGCCGGATCACGTGTATGTTGTGGTTGGGTAGGACAAAACTCCCGTTGTGCAACAACTCAAACGGCAACTGCGTCAACTCGTAGGGCGTCTGCAGATAGAGGGTCGTGTGCGTATTCGTTGACCTGGCGCCCTTAATGATCCCTTGCAGCCTCCCGGCGCCACGATTGAGCAGGTCATACAGTTTGCCGACCGAGCCTGGCGCCTGCGTCTGGACCGTGGCGCCAGAGGTTCCTGCGTGCCTCCGTCAGGAGTGTGGCGACCTCACCCTCGTCGATGTGATGCGACAATTCGCCGTCGATGTGGATCGCGCGCTGGCCGTTGTCCACACCTGATATCGCCAACGTTATGCGAGTATTATTATCCCCCATTGCACAAGCCCCCCAAAATAAAGAATAGCTAATGTATTATGATAACGGACACCATCAAGTGAGTTATACTCTTGATATCTACCGCCAGGCAGGCAAACGGATGATTGGTCGGAACGACCAATTATCCATTCCCCACGCACAACCCTCCACCCACGCCCCAACTCAACCTACCAGCCTACGCATGATGGGGTCAAGGGGACTTCTTCGTGGCCGGGGTGCCTCACCCCTCCCCTTGCAGGAGGGGTCTGAGGGGAGGGCAGAGCCGCTCCCCTTCTCTCTTTTCTTCTTCTCCCCTTCTTCCTATCCCCAATCCAACCTCCGCTTTTTCCTGTGGTGGATGTATTTCTCAGCCGACAGCGCCGCGACACACCCGTTTGCCGCGGCAACCACCACCTGCCTGACCTCAACACAGGTCACATCGCCGGCGGCAAACACCCCCTCGATGTTTGTCTCCATCATCCGGTTGGTTATGACGCACTCATCGTCGCTGATGTCTACGACAAAATCAAGGAAATCCACAATAGGCCTGTTGCCATGCAGATACATAAAGACACCATCGGTGGGCACGATCACTTCCCTCTTATCGTCCTTACTCTCAAGCACGATATCCTGTACGACATCAGAACCTCTTATCTCGACCAACCTCATGTTTAAGACTACGTTAATGTTGTTTTGCGACAAAGTGGGGTGTTTTTGTAGCTCTATGTTGTTTGTGGGGGAAATGAAGTGCACCTTATCGGCAAAGCGCGCTAAAACTGAGGCCTCCTTGATCGCCTCCTCCGAGTCTCCAACAAGGCAGACCACCTTGTTTTTATAGAAGGCCGCATCACAGACAGCACAGTAGCTGACCCCTCTGCCAAGGAAATTCTTCTCCCCCTTGACGGAAGGTTTTCTCCCCATAGCGCCAGTAGCAACAATCACCGCCCTACCAGCATAGTTACCGGTCATGGCATAGACCTCTTTGATCTCCTCAGAGAACTTTACCCCGATCACGAGGGTCTCAACGTAGTGGGCGCCAAAGGCGATGGCCTGTTTCTTAAATAAATCGAGCAACTGGGGACCGGTCATCGGCTCCAAGACTCCAGGGTAGTTTTCTATCTTGCTAGATGAGGCAAGGGCCCCGGCCACCGGCGATTTATCCAGGACTATCGTCTTCATACCCATCCTGGCAGCGTATTGAGCGGCTGACAGACCGGCTGGTCCACCTCCTATAATTACAATGTCGTATAAATCTTGTTCATCCATAACTTAAACCTCTTATTATTTATCAAATTCACTCCTTACAGTCGCTGGCAAATTCACTCCTTACAGTGGCTGGGGGAAAAATACTGTAATATGTTGTAATAAGTATCCCTTTGTGCGGCCCTAAACCCTGCCGCCTGGATCGCCCTTATGATGTCATCCTTGGAGGTCTTGAAGCTGACACCGGCAGCCTTGACCACGTTTTCCTCTATCATAGTGGAGCCAAAGTCGTTTGCACCAAACCTCAGCGCAACCTGTGCCATCTTCACGCCCTGCGTGACCCATGAGGCCTGGATGTTTGCGATGTTGTCTATATATATCCGCGACAGCGCAAGCACCCTCAGGTAATCCACGGCAGTTGAGGGCGATACCTCCTTGCCAAGCTCGGAGTTCCCCCCCTGGAAGCTCCAGGGGATAAACGCCGTAAAGCCGCCCGTGTCATCCTGGAGCCTGCGTATGGCATCGAGGTGTTCTACGATATCCTCGGCGGTCTCGATAGTACCAAACATCATCGTGGCAGTGGTTCGCATCCCGATGGCGTGTGCCTGGCGCATGACATCTAACCACTGGGAGCTGTTTATCTTCCGAGGGCTTATGCGGTGTCTCACCCTGTCGGAGAGGACCTCGGCCCCGCCTCCGGGGATGGAGTCAAGACCGGCCTCCTTTAGCATCAGGAGCGTTTCATGTGTTGACAGTCCTGCTATCTGGGCGATGTAGTGTATCTCGGGGGGCGAGAACCCGTGGATGTTTATCGCAAAGCGCTCCTTTATGGCTGTCAATAGTCCGGTATAAAACGACAGGTCAAGGCTGGGGTGAAGTCCACCCTGCAGGAGCACCTGGGTGCCGCCAAGGTCTACCGTCTCCTGGACCTTTCTCAGCAGCTCTTCCCTTTCGATGACATAGCCATCTGATGCGTTTTCGTCCCTGTAGAAGGCGCAGAAGCTGCACCGGTTGATGCACACGTTTGTGTAGTTGATGTTTCTATCAACGATGAATGTCACCGTTGCCTGTGGGTGAAGGGTCTTTCTTATCGAGTCGGCCATCTGTCCGAGTCTCAGTACCGGCATCACGTTGTAGAGTTCGATGGCCTCGTCCTTTGTCAGTCGTCTGTGCATTGTCATTGGTTATATTATACCACGCCCACAATTAAACGCAATCTGCCAGGATTGAGCTCAAAGGCACACGAGGATGTAAGAGTTATTGAACAAACCCCTGACACCGATAAGGTTGAGTCTGTGTCTATTGATACCAACAAGAAGCGTAAGTTGGGAAAATACAAAGGGCAGATAGACATGACACACTTTTTCGACGATGATGATATAATAGAGGACTTTTATTCCTGAGATACCTACGGTCAAGTCAGTCGATCTCCTCGTAGAAGGCGTTGCGTTGTACGGGGATCTTTCCCGCCCTTGTCAGCATGTGCCTTAGCTGTGTCACCGTTAGCATGGAGGCTGAGTCGGTGCCGGCACTGTGTGCTATCTTTTCCTCCATGACGGTGCCGTCAACATCGTTGGCGCCAAAGAGGAGCGCTGTCTGGGTCAGCTTCTCCCCCAGCATGATCCAGTAGGCCTTGATGTGCGGAAAATTATCGAGGGTCAGTCTGCTGATCGCTATTGTCTTGAGGTCGTCTATTGCCGATGGAAAAGGGGCATCTATCTGCGTATTGTGCGGTTGGAAGCTCAGAGGGATAAATGCCTGAAACCCCCCGGTTTGGTCTTGCAGTTGTCGCAGGGCCAGGAGGTGTTCCACCCTGTCCTCGTAGGATTCTATGTGTCTATAGAGCATCGTTGCGTTTGTCTTGATGTCCATTTCGTGGGCGGCCTCGTGTACGGCCAGCCACCTCTGGGCGGATATCTTCTCGGGGCAGAGCGATTGTCTGACCGATGGCGCAAATATCTCCGCCCCACCACCAGGCATAGTGTCAAGCCCGTGGGTCTTTAACGCCTGTAGTGTCTGACGCAGACCCAGTCCACTTATCCGGCAGAGGTAGTCTATCTCCACCGCCGTAAAGGCCTTGATATGCACGTGTGGGAAGTGTTCCTTTATGGCGGAGAGCAGGTTCAGGTAGTAGATAAATGGCCACTCCGGGTGCAAGCCACCCACGATATGCACCTCCACGAGGGGTTGTTGCGAGGCCTTCAGCTTGTCGATTATCTCCTCAATGGTGAGGGCGTAGGCACCGGCCTGTCCGCTTGAGCGGCTGAATGCGCAAAACTTGCATCGGTTGACGCAGATATTTGTTGGGTTGATGTGGTAGTTTCGTGTGTAGTACACCCTATCGCCGTGGAGTCTGTACGCCATCTCAGATGCCGCCTGCCCTATCTCAAACAGGTCATCCGATTCAAACAGCGACAATACATCCTCCGCGTCAAGTCTCAATCCATTGCCGAGCTTCTCTAAAACGTGCCCTCGCATTGCCATCACCTATATTATACCACGCCCACAATTAATCGCAATGTAAAAAAAAAAGAAGAAGAAAGAAAGGGGCGGCTCCGCCCCCCTTTAGAACCCCCTGCAAGGGGTCACGGACCCCTTGACCCCTTATTAAAAATTTATGAACCCGCCTAATTTTATATGTCCATGTACTTATTGTATAATATTATTATGAAGCGATATAAAATTTATGTAGATACCTCTGTGATTAGGAGGTTGTTGTGACATAGAATTTCAGGAATCCTCAATAGGGTTGCTTGCAGACTTCAAGTTTGGCATATTTTCGCTATTGCTTTCAGTTATTACGGATGCAGAGATACAGGATGCACCAAAAGAAGTAAAAAGTATATACTTAGAATTTAGAAGGCATTGCGATGAATTTATCAAGATTACTCCAGAAGCAATTGAGTTGGCAGATATGTATATAAAACGAGGTTTTTTGTCTAAGAATTATCACAACGATGCCCTACACATCTCTGCTGCAACAATTGCAGGGGCAGACTTACTGGTAAGTTGGAATTTTAAGCACATAGTCCATTTTGAAAAGATACAGGGGTTTAATTCAGTAAACATGGAAATGGGATATAAACCAATATTAATCTACTCACCAATGGAGGTAACAAGATATGGTGGTAAAGGCAATTGATTTGATACGAGCGATAAGAGATAAGCACTATGAAGAGACAAAGAATCTATCAGCAGAGGAGCACATCCGCTATTTTGAACAAAAGGCTGAACATCTGTCTAACCAGTTAAAGACTAAACTTAACGAATCTTCCGATAAGTCCATGGACATAAATATACTTATAAATCAGGATTAAGGATTATGTGGTCAAGGGGGCTGGCCCCCTTCTTTTAAGGACGTAACCTTTCTTATGACCTTCATAAAGTCGTCCTCGGTAAACGGTTTTGATATCCATGCCGTGACGCCGTATTTGCGGGATTGTGCGATGGTTTCGTCTGTCTCGGCGCTGAGGATTATTATGGGTATGAACTTGCCGTTTTCCAACTGTCGTGCCTGTTTAACCAGCTCGATGCCATCCATACCGGACATAGCCAGGTCGGTGATGATCACGTCTACCTTTTCTGTCAGGAGCGTATTAATTGCGTCTTTACCGTCATCGGCCTCAAGTAAGTCGCACTGGGCAACGTGTTTTTTGAGGATTTTCTTTACGATATGCCTCATGCTTGTTGAGTCATCCACGATCAAAAACCTCTTGTTTTTCAACGTTGCTTCCTTATCAAAACAACATTGTAGCTATTTACGTGAGGCAACACAGCAAGCTCAAGGGCTTATTCGTCAATGTCAGAGGGCTTACCGCTTGGATCGGAGGCGATGATTTTTAAGCAAAATGGACCTATCTCGATCCTGTCCGTCAGGTTAACCTTTATGGGTTTGTTTGGAGGGACCTGAACGTCATTGATCAAGATGCCATTTGTGCTATCGAGGTCAACTATATAGATACCGTTGTTGTCGTACCAGAGTCTTGCGTGTTTTCCCGATATGACCTGCTCGGGCAGTTGAATATCGGATGTGGCCGAACGTCCTATCAAGAGTCCGCCTGGGGGGATGAGTTGTTGTTGTATTTCAGCGTTTTTGAGCATAACTACTACATTATAGGATTCTTGTTCGTATTGTGCCACGATCTTGCTGATTTCCTTGCGCAGCTTATCCTGTGTGCTTCGCAGGGTGATTGAGTCATCCGAGTGTGACTTCAGGAATGTTATCCTAATAGATGGGCCAATTTTGATTACATCCCCGTGCTTAAGTATAGAGGAACAGAGTTGTTGATCGTTGAGGACAAGCCCGATCTGACTTTGCAGGTCCTCGACATAGTAGGCCCCATCAAGCAAGAACACGTGTGCATGGTGGCGAGAAACAAATGACTCTGTCAGGCGCACCTCACACTCGTTCGTGCGCCCTATAAGTAGCTCCTCCTCTTTGATCGGTACCGTAAAAGGAGGATAGCCATCCCTCTCTATCCTCAGAACCGGTATAGCATCGTCCTTGCCAAATATGCTGGTCAGGCTGGCATCTTTCCACATGGCCATGTATACCTTAAAGGCGTCCTTTTTGCCCTTTATGTTTGCTGTTTTAATGTAACGACAAAGCTGCTTGTACCTCTCCTGCAGGGTATTGAAGGTCTCCTCGGAGAGGTATATCTCGGCGGTGTTTGCCATGGATTCAAATCGTTGAGCGACGTTGACGACATCGCCAAATATGTCATTGTGTTCAACTATGCAGTTGCCCGTATTAAGGCCGATGCGCAGATGTATCTGAAGTGTGCCCTCTTCTGCCTGGTTATATTTGGCCACCGACTGTTGTATCTCGATGGCGGCTCCAACGGCGTCGTTACCTGAGTCAAAGTATGACAGCGTCCCATCGCCTATGGACTTGACGTAGACACCTTTGAAGGTATTTATTATCGGGTGGATAATGTCGTTTTGGTTCTTTATCACGGTTC
>JADFXD010000069.1 GCA_015233725.1 Nitrospirota bacterium
GGGACCCTGGCAATTGTGGCGCTATCATACGCACGGCGGATGCCCTTGGGGCGAGCGCGGTGGTGGTGTTGCCTCAGACGTGCAACCCATTTTCTCCCAAGGTGGTCAGGGCCACTGCTGGCAGTATATTTAATATCCCCGTTGTGTATGCCTCTGTTGAGGGGCTATTGTCGTGGGTGAGGCAGAGGGAGATAACGCTGGCCGTGACCACACCACATGCGGGGAAGGCCATCAACGAGGCCGATCTAACGTGCCCACTTGCCCTGGTCGTGGGGGAGGAGTCCGGGGGGATCGACCCGTGGCTGATTGACAGGGCTGCGTTGTCCATAAACATCCCAATTATGGGAAGGGCGGAGAGCCTTAACGTGGCCACCTGTGCCTCAATCTGTCTGTATGAGGCTCAAAGGCAGAGAAGAACTGCAACATCGCTATGACCTACCCAAATATAATTTTTATGGTATAATTAATCATGAAGACTTTAATGATACTGTTTGGTTTGCTGTTTTGTACGGCAATCGAGATTAATTCGGGTTCAGTCTTTGGGTCGGAGCCGTTTTTTACTGCTCCAGGACACTCCTGCTTCCTTACAGTCGCTGAGGCAGCCGATTCGTCATTCACCCAAGCGGACAGGGACCGGATGCTCAGGCTGGAGGATCGGATGCTCAGGCTGGAAGAACGGATTACTCGGCTGGAGGAACGGATTATTCGGTTGGAGGAGGGATTAAAGGCCACCAACCAAAAGATCGACGACGGTTTAAAGGCCGTCAACCAAAAGATCGACGACGGTTTGAAGACCACCAACCAGAGGTTCGACGATCTCAGAGGACTGATGTACGTAATAATTAGCGGCATGTTTGTTCTTATCGGATTCATCTTATGGGACAGACGAACAACCTTGGCGCCTGTGGCAAGAACCACCAGGGAGCTTGAGGCTCGGACCGAAAAACTGGAACTCGTAATTAGAGAAAAAGCTGAGAAAGACCCCGAATTAAAAGAGGCCTTAAAACACGCAGGGTTGTTGTAACCCAAATATAATTTTCCTATGGTATAATTAATCTCAAGCAGTGGAGAGAATACCGTTGTACTATTATTTTACGTTTCAGTTCTCAGCGATACAAAAGGCCATATTGAGACATGACCGGCTGTGGTCGATAGCCGGTATGAGCCTGATGTTGTCGCAATTAAACGAGATAAAATTCCGCGAAATAGTTACCAGTATTGATGCCGATGCCTTGGTGCTGGTTGCAGGCGGGGGGAAATTCACCGCAAGGTTTACGGACAAGGACAAGGCCCGCGAACTCAGGAATAAAGTAATCAAGGCCGTATCCACAAGATTGCCAATGCTCGAGTTTCAGGCTTCAGACGTTATCGCAGGAGAATCCCTTAAAGCGATAAAGACCGATGACGTGTCAGGGCTAAGGCCAGGCATCATCCACGGACTTAACGAGCAAAGAAGGTGTCTCAGGGGGTATGGGGTCAGCTTTAATCCACATCTCAAGCTCTGTCACGAGTGCAGTGAATACCCAGCTATATATGGCTTAAAAATCGAAAAAGAAAAAGAAAAAGAAAAAGAAGAAGACAAAGAAGTATGTTCAGTGTGCTCTGATGCCCATAAAGCAGCAAGGATAGACATTGGCGAATTAAAAGAGAAAGAAGATGACCCGCTGACAACTATTGAAAGAATCTATAAGCTTTATATAAACTCCTATAATATCTCTTCCATTAAAGTCCCGCTTGATTTTAAAGACCTCTTTGCAGACTACCACACCGAAAGGGGACAGAGGATGGCCGTATGGATGTCAGACCTCAACAATATGGGTGATAGGCTCAGAGGATGGTTTACAAATGAGGGGGAAGATGAGATACCAGGGATATTTAAAGAGATCACTCGCGTCAATATTGATATAGTTGCATCTGCCTTGGTGGAAACCTTTGTCCCTGAGCAGGACAATAGAAAACATCTCCCGTTTAGATTAATTGTGGCTGGAGGGGATGACCTCTGTATCGTTATGGATGAGAGGTATATATTGAGCCTTGTCCTTAACCTGTCCTGCTGTCTCAATGAAAAGATAAACGAGCTGGACGATACTCACCCTTTAAGCAATAAATCAGGCAATAGATACTGTTTTGGCGGCAGCTTTGTTGTTACGTCTATTCACACGCCTTTTAGCAAGATACACGCCGTGGGTGAGGCGTGCATGGGCAAGGCAAAGCAGGAAACCAACAGAAAGGCAAACAGCGTCAACTGGCGCATAATGGCTGAGGCCCAGGAGTCCGTAACGGAGAGCCTCCTGAGATTTGAAAGACCCATCTTCGTTGAGGATTTTGACAACCAAAAAGATAATCCTATCGCTGGCAGACTCTCTTTTAAGGCTTACGTTGAGTTGAGCAGGAGGTATTCAATATCCCAGTCACACGTGCAGCAGATTATAAGCGCCATGATCGAATACAAGAATGACCCCAGGGAGGTAGAAAACTGGCTTATCAAACATGCCACAAATGAAGGCGACAGGGAGTTTACCCAGATACTCTGTGACAGTTGCTTTAAGAATGCAACGGATCCGTTTGACTGTGCTAAACTGGCTACAATGCTCGAGCTGATGAGTATAAACGATAAAGGTCGGGAGAACCGATAGTGGCCAGAACGCTGTACATAGCCGAGGGTAGCATGACGGTTGACGCAACCGGATATTGGTTCAGCGCCGGTGGTGTCAAGGGGGCCTTTGGCTATTATCCGCACCTGAAGGACAGCGATGGCCATCCCGTCTATCCCGACACACAGATAATGGGTAACCTTAGAATGGCTGCCAATTGGCTTCACGAGCTCGATAAGGACAAGTATCCAACATATTTTATCGACAGGGTCTTTGGAATAAAACGCGAGGCGGGGGAGGCGCTCTTTAACCTCACAGACCTTGAGCTCTCGGGTTACTCAAGGTTTAAGTGGAAACCTGAGAGGTTTGACATAAAGCACAGGATCAAGATAGATGACGCAAGTCGCACTGTGGAGAACAACATGCTTGTGAGCTTTGAGATGGCCTACCTCGAAGGTCTTCAGTTGGAGGTCAGGTTTTATCTCGGTTACTTTGACACCAGGGACGAGCTGGATATGGCGTATGGATTGATCACGGATGCGGCACAGTTGTTAAGCGGCTTTGGCGCCTTCAGGTCAAGGGGGTATGGCAGGGGGCGTATTAAGTTCTGCCGCTGTGAGCCTGAAGAGATCACGTATTACGACAACCGGCCTACTTCCACGGTGGAGAGGTTTCCATATGAGCTGAGGGCATTGGTTAATCTTCGGAACAAGCCCATTATCTCCGGCAGGACACAGCTTATAGAGTCAATACCCTACATATCGGGACAACAGTTGAGGGGGTGGCTTGCAAAAACGTTTCACAGGATATTTGATCGCTGGCCAACACTGGATGAGATGGCGGCCATCAGGTTTCCAGACCTCTACCCATCTGACCCTGACAGCAACGATTGTGTCTTTGGGTATCTCCCCCCGCCAAGTACCCTCAAGTTTGCCGAAGATGACATAAGAGATGTCACAGGGCGTCCTGAAGACGACAATGACAACGACGATGAGACAAGAGACCAACAGAATTTCTATAACACCAAACCCAAACCTCTGCCATCTGACATGTTTGTGACAAACACTGACCCACCCAAAATAATAGGGATCAAGACCGAAAAGAGATTCAGAAACCATATAGACGAGGATTTTACCACTATAAAAGACGGTTTATTCATCCAGGGGCTGATCGCCAGGGGCACATCCTTTGGTGGTACGATAACGTTTGATACCTCCGATGACAATAAAACGGAGTTTCTCAAGAAGGCGCTATTTATCCTCAAACACGTAAGGGCCACGATCAAAGGCGCGATCTTTGACCTGAAGGCACCAACAAGACAACCGTTGCACGTCTCACCCCCTGACACAGCAGAAGACACAAGTAGCAACACCACACCATATCTGGTGTCCGAGCCTATACCGTACTCGGCTGGACTCCTCGATTATTCAACAAGGCCATTTGCACTGGTAAAAGGCCAAAAAGACCGGGTGGTAAAACCCCACGCCAATCAGATACTGCTAACGACCATATCCAGGTACAATACGACCCTCAAGAGGCCGCGACGAAACAGGATAGTGATCGCCCAAGGCTCCATTGTCTATGGCAGGCATGACGATGAAAGCGCCATCCGCTGGAAGGGCTTTGGCAAGGACGTGATTCCTCAGAAGAAGGAGATGCCACCCGATGACGTAAGGCCAACAAAGGCGGACGTCAACAGTGACATAAAGGATGTTGCACAAATAACCCGTGCACAGGCGGGGATATTGATCGAGTTTCTGAACCCTGCCGTCCCAAAAGGCTTTGTTCAGGATGTGCTAAAAGACAGGATTGAGAAATACAAGAAGTGGGGAGAGGATATAAGCAAGAAAGACTTGATCCCTGAGAAAATCCTTGCAATGCTACTGAAGACGTTAGAGGACTGGGGCATTGATGAGATGAGGCGCTGTATAAAGACCTACCTCGACGTCCAGTATCAACTCTGGTGGAAGGAAAAACAGCAAAGACAATCCAAAGAAGCCGGTAAGCCATGAGCCTTAATAATAAAGCTATGACATTTAAAGCCATAACCATGACATTGCAGTCTTCGGTTCAACTACGCCTCAAGACGAATCTCCTTATAAGGTCGGGCGAGGGTGGGGAGTTTACAGACTCGACGGTGGAGGTCACACCTGATATCCAGGGTCGCAGGATGCTGCACGTAAACGGCTACGTCTGGAGCAGTCTCCTGCGTCGTGCCATAAGCCGGATCGATGGGACAGGCGATATCGTGCGCGACATCGCTGGAGACCACGACGATAACAAAAGACACAACGACAGCAAAGCTGGCACAACAGGCGTCTCCAGTCTCTGGTGTGAGGCGTCGTTTGTTGAGCTTGTCACAACTGACACTCGACCAGGAATCAAGATAGACAGACAGCAGTCTTCTGCCTCTGTTGGGGCGTTGTACAGTGACGAGGTCGTGCCCCCGGGGTATGTCCTAACGCTCAACTTTAACTACTTCTGTGCCGACAATGACCGTTGTGAGCAGATAAAAAAACTCCTGCCTGGCGCCCTGTGGGTTATCAACGAGGGCATTGAAAACATTGGCGGGGGTTGGTCATATGGCTATGGCAAGGTCGAGGTGGTGTGTGCGCGGTGCAGGGTCTTAGACCTGAGAGTCAGGGACGACAGGGGGTTGTTATGGAGGTTTGAGGAGCCTGGGACAATTAATTACAGCGAGGTCTCATTAAGCAGGCCTAAGCTCTCTAAGGGATGGATCAGGTATGTGGTCAAGGCTGCCGTGTTAAGGGGGCAGTTGCTTGCGATTCACATGGGATATCCCCTGTCTGGGGCCTACAAGGATTATATAGGCAGGGACCTGCCGGACAATTTCGTCTTTATGCGTAATATCGTTGGTGACGGTGGGTTCAGCCCACAATACGTGATACCTGGCAAGGCAATCAGGCAGGCGTTGTTGTCAGTGCCCATTGAGAGGCGTCTCAGGAGCCGTGGAGTCGATATCTGCGACACCCCCTCCAAGGTCTGTACCTGTGAGGTATGCCTTGATTATAGGAAGCAGACACGGCAGAAGGGTAACAGCCCGGACTGTCTCTGTCTGAGGTGCATGTGGTTTGGAGGCACCGACAAGGGCGGTATCATATCGGTATCGGATGCCGTAGTCAGCGGGGCGCACACGGTGACCCTCAAGCGGATAACGCTCTGTGAACACTCGATGCAGAACATGTAGTTGTTCTCCGGGGAGTATCTCACAGGAGGGGACTTTGATTTCGAGGTGATGATAGACAATTCACGGCCAGATACATGCCCAGATACATGCATTGATACCCTGATGAAGGAAATTGAGGGTCTGTTTGGTGATATCAGCGTGGGGTCGCCACCGGGGTGGTACAGGATAGGCGCCACAACGACATGCACGGGCCAGATCGAGATTAAGCATCTTGAGATTAACAAGCTTGTCAAATGCAACACGCTATGAGTGATTTTAAAGACGGCCATCTTTGTTATACGCTAACGCCCCTGGTCAGCGGCGATCTTGTCAGCGAATTGCTTGAGCAATGGCAGGGGGATGGCTACATCGCCTTTTCCAAGGTCGAGAGGCGATTAAGCAAGTTGGACATGTCCGTTTTGGCGGCTATAATAGCGTCCCCTGAACAACACAGAGGTGACAAGGGTTATCTTATGGAGATTGACCTGTGGCAAGACAAGGATGGCGTCTATGAGGAGGTGTCAATAGAGCGTGAAGATAAGGGATTTTTCTATCAGCAGTGGTGGCTCGATACAACCCTGCAAGAGGCGCCGAACTGTTACTGGCGCATGGCATCAACCCTGGCAAGAGGTAACAAAGACGCCGATAACAAAAACACCGTATTCCCCCCTGGCAGACCAGTTGAAACGGTAGAGGTAATCTGCCCTCAACAGAGATTGCATTTCTTTATAACAAGGGGCAATGGAGGATAAAATGAATAAATACAAGCCCAGCAATTCGGCTAAAATACCAGGTCAAAAGAAGGCCTCGCCGTATTCTTTTGTTGAACGACCGAAATATAATAAATCAAAACCCGCCGAGTGTCACGATAGATTATCGTCAGGGCGTTACGATGTCGCATTCGATATCACGTGGACAACGCTGACGCCTACGGCGGTAAATCCCTGTGTGAACGATGGTGTTGATGAGTGTTGCCCCATGCCGGAAGACTCGCAGACGAGGGAGTTTGCCGGTTACAACAAGCGGTGGTTGATGCTCGATAATTGTCTTGCCATCAGCCCTTTTACCGTAAAGAGCGCCATTGCTAATGGATTTGCCAATCTGCTTGGCGGTTGCTACAGGGTTGTAAAGAAAAAAGTGGCTCACAAGGAAAAACTCGGGGAAGGTCAGTATCCATACACGGGAGCTTATAAAAGGTACAGGGTCGCAATGGGTAAGGCCAAATCAGGGATAATTAAAGCTATAACAAAAGGTGATAAAGACACTGATTCCGTTGAAGTAACAATTCAACCAATCAAAGAAATCAACTATACTAAACCTGATAAACCTAATAATGCTAGTCCTTACCGTTTTGGTATGGAAAACTCCTTGGAGACAGGCAATCTTGGGTGTAAACGTACCTTTAGGGTTTACAAAAAAGAAAATATAAGGCCAATAACAGGTAATATACCTAAGATTAATTTTAGTAAAGAGGCTGAATTAACAAGGCATGTTTATATGGGGAAGTTTAAAAGACTTCCGCCTTCATTAATAGATACTTTTATCTTTGAAAACAAGATCATAAACAGACTTAATAACGAGGAAGATGAAAAAACTCTAAGGGGTTTTTATGAATTAGATAAGAATAAATTTAAACTCAAAGATAAATTAGAAGAAGGACATGAGAAAGAAATATTTGATATCTTCAAAAAAGCTGGCTACGACTATGATCCGCGAGAGGGTTTTGATGGTAAGTGTTGGTATGAAGACCTTGATAAATTAAAAATAGGCGATTGGGTATACTATGAAGAATTTGGCGGTAAGATTACGAACATAGGCAAGAATTTCTTATTCAAGGCCTTGTTTCTTCATGAAGACGCCGTGCCTGAGACGCATCGTGAATGTAACAGTGTCGATGCCCTCTGCCCCAGATGCAGGATGTTTGGCATGACAGGCGACTCTAAAGATGAAGACCGGCCAGCTATAGGGTTTAAAGGCCGTTTCAAGTCCTCCACGTTGAACAACGATATTGAGCTTAAAGAGCTAAAGTTGGATGACACCCAATTTGACTTTATTGACAAACCTTTAAGCATGAGCAAATGGGTAAGGGCCAACAGTGAAAACGAAACGCTTGCATACCAAAAACTCTTACCGATAGAGCTGTCTCCAAAACCAAACAGGCGTGACGTCAATGGCTATTTTGACGAAGCAACGGGGCAGATAAAGGGGGCTAAGGTCTATCGGCATGGCTGTAATAATCTGGATCAAAAAACAACTGAGGTAGATAAAATAAAAGACCCCAAAGAGTATTCGCATAAGCTAAGAAGCTATGCGCAGGTGTGCGAGGTCGGCCTGGACTTTAATGGCGTTGTGGGCGCTGAAAACTGCACGGTTGAGGAGATCGCTGCCCTTGTCGTATTATTGCATACCGACATTGCCAGACATGGCTTCAAGATCGGACTTGGCAAGGCATTTGGCCTGGGTAGCCTCTCGTCACGGATAAATAAGGTATGGATAAGAAAAGCGGATGCAAATGGTGATGGCTATTATCAATGGAAGGAGATATCCGATACTGCTAACTTGAGTAATGAGGCTATGGTAGTAAGACTTAGCGAGTCTGGTTTAGATATTCGTCCAACGCTTCAGGAGATTATAAAGAGACACGATATTGTACATAAAATCAACGCAGAACAAATATACCTCGAATACCCCAACCCAGAAAAAGATAAAAATCCATGCAATACAGACTACTGGAAAACATTTAACGAACAATACCCCGTCCACCCCAAATGACACAAAAGAATCCCCCAGGATTTTTTTTTAATATTGACCATTGGCACTTTCTTTACGTGATCCTGTAAAATAGTCTTGATATACAGTAACACAAATTATGAAGCAGCATTTACGTTAGGAGATATGGATTCAATGGATTCATCTGAGAATAAATCAGAGTTGCTCCTTACAGTGGCGGGGTCAGAGTCGCTTCTTACAGTCGCTGGGTCAGAGTCGCTCGTTACAGTGGCTGGGCAGGGGCTTGAGGCAATGATAGCCGACTATATGGAAAAAGGCTTTCTTGATAACATCGTCGATATGCTCAAGTATGACGCAGGGATGTATATAGTTGTGGCGGGGCTGTTGAGGGATGAGAGGCTGCGGGTACGCATAGGCGCCATTGCCCTTATCGAGGCGCTAAAGGAGCAGGGCCTTGAGGTTATACAGGATATCGCAGACAGCCTCCTGCCGCTGCTGGGTGATGACAACCCCAGTGTCAGAGGCGATACGGCCTATGCCTTTGGTATCATTGGACAAAAAAGGCATGTTATGCCCCTTGAGCAACTGTTAGATGATAAAAACATGGAAGTGGCACAAACTGCCCATGAATCAATAGATTCGATATTATCAAAAGGTTAGTTTTAGTTTATAATAAAACGCTATGAATTTTGATAAAAAAAAGGTGAACGATGACTGAGAACATACTGTTAATCCTATTTGGGGCATTGTCTGTTGTAACTGTCATACTGCTATTGTATGTAAAGATGATTAAACGCAATGCCATCTCCGCCATCACTGAAACCGTAGAGAGGGCCGACATACTGCTTGAAGAAAACAACCACGAGGATGCCCTGGCCTTATATTCCGAGGTGTTAGAGCGGGTACCGGAGAAGAAGATGCCAGTACTGTATGGCCATATAAAGAACAACATTGGGGTGTGTTTTCGCAAACTGGCCGTTGGCAACAAGAGAGAGGAAAACATCCTGAAGGCCCTGGAGGCCTATGAAGACGCCTTGACCATCTATACCGTAAAGGACTACCCCAGCGACTATGGAGCAACACAGAATAACCTCGCAAATGCCTGGTGGGCGCTCTCTGAGATGTGCAACAAGGAGGAAAATATCGTAAAAACCATCCAGGCCTACGAAAAGGTCCTCAAGATATACACCGCTGAGAACAATCCTGAAAAGTACGGGCACGTCCAGACCAGCCTCGGACATGCCTTCAGGGCAATTGCCGTATGCCACGACAGGGAGAAAAACCTGACAAAGGCCATAACCGCCTATGAAGAGGCCATGAGGGTAAGAAACATGCAGGAACATGCACTTGAATACGGACACATAAAGATCAGCCTTGGTCATGCCTACTGGGAGCTTGCGTCGTTTCAGGACAGGGCAGGGTGTCTGTCCAAGTCGGTAGAGGCCTATGGGGATGCCCTAAAGGTTCGCTCACTGGAGTTCTCTGCCATCGAGTACGCGGCTATACAAAATGACCTTGGAAACTCCCTCTGTGACCTGGCAGAACTAAAGGACAAGGAAGATAACCTCCAGATGGCCGTCGTTGCCTACAAGGAATCCCTGCGGGTGTGGACACCCACCGAACACGCCAAAGACTACGGAATGGCACAAAACAACCTGGGAAGCACATTCGGCCTGCTCTCCGAAATCCGAGATAAAGAAAACAACCTGACAGAGGCTATCCAGGCATTTAAAGAATCGTTAAAGGTCTATACTCCCGATAAATACCCGATGGAGTACGGTATGACTCAAAACAACCTCGGCAACGCCTACAGCATACTGTCACAGACAGTGCAAAAGGACTCAAATCTCAAGCTGGCCATCTTTTCATTCAAAGAGGCGCTTAAGGTATATTCACCGCAACGCTCCACCTTTGATTATTTTATCACGCAATGCTATCTTGGCAATGCCTATAGCGAACTCTCCACATGTTGCGATAAGGCAGAAAACCTCTATAAGGCAATCCGCTATTATGAAAAGGCCCTCAAATTCGAGTTTATACAACAATATCCCTTCAAATACGGCATGACTCACCACTGCCTGGGAAACTGCTACTGCGCCCTCGCCCTCATCCATAACCCAGAGGAAAACTTCCATAGAGCCGTCAAATCATACGAAGAAGCCCTGACCATCTTCACCCAAGCCTCCTCACCATCCAAATACGCAGAGATCAAAAACAAACTGGATACCACCCTCCAAACCATCGCCGACCTACGAAAAGGATAAGAGGAGAAAAGGCAAAGAAAGAAGGGGGGCAACGACCCTTCATTCATTACCACAACCTCTACCCACGCCCCAATCCAACCAACCAGCCTCTGCAGGAAGGGGTCGGTCCCCTTGCAGGGGGGTTGAAGGGGGGGCGGAGCCGCCCCCTTCTTGCCTTTCTCTTTCTTTGTCTTTTGCTTTTCCTTTTTCTACCCTTTGCGGCTGATGATAAAGCTGGCCAGGTCGTTGATTGATTTGATGTTATCGGGGAAGGTGGTGTGGTATTTTCCGATTGAGCTGACGGAGTGGCTGTCGCTTGACGTGAGCTGGAAGAGTTGTCTTTGGTCGGCGAGTTTTTTTGCCATCAGGTGTGCGCTGTGGCTGGTGTTACTGCTGTGTACCTCAACGCCATCTATGTCTATCTGGTAACAGTACTGCCCGTAGTCAATGCTGAACCTAAAGGGGTGTGCCACCACCACCGCCGCCGAGTCCCTGCGGGCAAGGTCGATAAGCTCTTCAACGGGCATGTCAAATCGTATCCTGGCAGAGTCCTTAAGCCCAAAGACGAGGAAATGCCCCTGCCTGCACGATACCTCAATACCGTTAAATATCTTTATACGTCCTCGATATCTGTCAGTTAGCTCCTCCAGCCTGCCTCTGTCCCAAAACCGGTCGTGTTCGGTTAAGACAACACCATCTAACCCACTGGCTATAGCAGCGTCAATGGCATCCAAAACATCCATAGTGCTACACTCCGAGGCAGGATAGGTGTGTAGATGACAATCAAACTTGATCACTTAAAACCCTCCACTTATTAGGTATGCCTTACCGTAGGCTTGCCTTACCGGCAGGTTGAATGTCAAACAACCTAGGTTGCCTGTACCGCATGTACAGGTCGCAACTGCTAGCGTGTTTGCACTTAACGCATACAACAACGTATTTAAAGCAACCGTGTCTGTTGCAAAACAGCTTGTCCGTGTTACTGCTCATACCCTCCCCTTGCAGAACTCCTCCCAGGTAAAAAAGACAATGCCCCCAAGCCCTATAACCAACTGCAACGACACAACACTGGTGCGTAAGGAATGTATACCACCCTTGGCAATAGCTAACAATACCGGTAATCCAGCCACGTGAAGCAAAACCCCCACCGGAAACATAAGGAAAAAAACGGCTAACCCACCTATAAACCCTACCAAAAGCCCCTTGCCAATAACCTTAAACAACCTCTTTATGATATCACTTGTCATAATACTCACTTTCCCTCTATGAAGGTAAACAGGAAGATATTAAATGGGGCAAACTCCTTACAGATTACCACGAAGGGGTGCTCCTTTTCTGCCCCCTTGTTCTTTATATAGACAACGCGTTGCTGCTCGGCGCTGTCATTAAGGGCGTTGATCCAATTCACTAAGTCCTGCTGGTTATATACGGGCGTGTGGATGCCTTGGGCATTGGTAAACCCATTTGCATTGTCTTTGGCAAATTCTTCAAATGAGTCATAGCCAAAGAAATTAAGGAAAAACCTGTTCATTATCAGGACGTTTTCCTTTGTTACCAGGAAGGCAAATCTAGGGTTGATATCGATAAAGGCCTGTATTATCTTGTTTTTAATCTCTATCTCATGCTTTTGGATAAGAAATTGGACGCTCTTTCGGATAGCAGAGATGATCTCTTCCTTTATGATTGGTTTTTTGATATAGCTATCTATGTGCAGCTCAATGGCCTTCATTAGATATGGTATCTCGTTAAATGCTGTGGTGATTATAACTGGCGTTGAGGGCGATATCTCTTTTATGGCATTGACCATCTCAAGGCCGTCCATAAGAGGCATCTGTATGTCCGTTATGATGATGTCCGGTCTATGGCTCTTAAATTGCTCAAGCCCCTCCTGCCCATCCCTACCGGTATAGACTATCTTAAACCTTCTCTGGAGAAACCTCAAGAGGCCTTCTCTGACGTTGTCCTCATCCTCAACATACAAGAGGCTGTATTGTCTTGATAATTCTTCCGTAAACTCCATCTCTATAACCCTCCCGGCGGCTGTAAGGAGCGAATATAAAAATCCCAGCAACATAATAACTTCATATCTTTCATTATAAAATAAACCTCCATATTATGAAAACATGCTTGCAAAAAAATATCGTTCATGCTATATTAAAGAATGGAGATGGAGCGGGTCTTTGCGGATAACAAAAAGGCGTTGTACGATTACTTTGTGGAGGAGTCATATGAAGCCGGCCTCTGTCTGAAGGGAACCGAGGTAAAGGCTATACGCCAGAAAAGGGTACACCTCAGAGATAGCTATGTGTTGATAAAGGAAAACGAGCCTTTCTTGTTGAACTGCCATGTGAGCGCTTACAGTCATGGTAATATCAGCAATCACGACCCGCTGAGGATAAGGAAACTCCTGTTACACAAGAAGGAGCTTAAGAAGCTGACAGGGAAGATTGCCCAAAAGGGATATACATTGATCCCGTTAAAGATATATATCAAGGGGCAATTCATAAAGGTAGCAATAGGGTTGTGCAAGGGAAAGAGGCAGTATGAAAAGCGTGAGGTTATAAAAGAGCGCGAGGCCAAACGCGAGATACAACGCTCTATGAAACAATAATGGGGGCGTACGGTTTCGACGGGGGTTATGAGGCTCAGGTTGCATGTCGTGGATTCCGTCACCATGTAAAACGGCGGAGACTTTTACAAAAGCCAACAACGAACTAGCACTTGCCGCTTAAATAAAGTGGCACGCTTCTCCTGAAAGTGTCTGTAGTCGGGGGGTAAGCGTCATAAAGCAGGCTGGTATGGGGTGATGCCTCTGCACCTTGTATGAGAAAAAAGGGGATGGGGTTCTTGAAGACTTGCCTGTACAGTTTACAGAGCCCGAGATAGAAAAAAGAACAGGCTAAACATGTAGACGCTTGAGAGTAGTGCTTTCGGACGCGGGTTCGACTCCCGCCGCCTCCACCAACATATTAAGAGGTTAAGTGATGAGGTATCGTATCCGTATTGAGCAGAGAGAGCCGAGGATGGGATTTGAACCCACGACCTGCTGATTACGAATCAGCTGCACTACCACTGTGCTACCTCGGCATCCACCTTCTACATAAATAGTATATCATGTCCGTTAGTAAAATACAAGCCATCACTACCCACAAATAAAATGTCAGATAAGAGAAAGAAGGGGGCGGCGCTTCTTAACCCTGGACCCCCCTGCAAGGGCAGGGGTGAGGCACGATGTTGTCACAGCGGGTCGCCCCGCCCCGGCCATGAAGAAGTCCCCTTGACCCCCTATAGCGACAGTAGGGAGCGGCACCGAGCAATTATATCTCATTCACAGAGGGTTGATTATACTGTATACTCTACATTCCATTGAACTATTACTATAGTGTAGTGTTTTGTGGTATTATATTCAAGGTTGTTTGGATTGTTTGATTTTTTAAGATTTTCGGAGGCAGATACATGAGCAAGACGTACAATATAGGTGTTATAGGGGGCGATGGCACGGGGCCTGAGGTTATCAGGGAAGGGATAAAGGTCCTGGAGGCGGCTGCGGCTTTAGGCGGCTTTAAACTTGAGTTTACGCAATATGATTTTGGTGGTAGCCGGTATCTGAAGACGGGCGAGGTATTACCTGATGGTGCGTTGTCTGAACTTAAGCGGCACAGCGCCCTGTTCCTTGGCGCTATAGGGCATCCCGACGTAAAACCCGGGATACTGGAAAAGGGGATACTACTGAGGCTCCGGTTTGAGCTTGACATGTACATAAATCTGCGCCCTGTAAAGCTCTATCCTGGCGTGGATTGCCCCCTCAAGGGCAAGGGACCCAAGGATATAGACTTCGTTGTCGTCAGGGAGAACACCGAGGGGTTGTATACCGGCACCGGGGGGTTTTTCAAGAAGGGCACCCTTGATGAGGTGGCGATACAGGAGTCTGTCAATACGCGCAAGGGCGTTGAACGTTGTATTCGCTATGCCTTTGACTGCTGCAAGCGGCGTAACAGGGACAAGAAGCTGACCCTCTGTGGCAAGACCAACGTCCTGACCTATGCCTTTGACCTGTGGGAGAGGGTCTTCTATGAGGTGGCTAGGGAGTATCCCGACATAAAGGCCGACTACGCACACGTTGATGCCATAACTATGTGGTTTGTCAAAAACCCCGAGTGGTTTGACGTGATAGTCACCGATAACATGTTTGGCGACATCATCACCGACCTTGGGGCCATGATCCAGGGTGGTATGGGGATTGCCGCCGGGGGCAATATCAACCCCTCGGGGACATCCATGTTTGAACCCATCGGTGGGTCGGCCCCGAAGTACGCCGGCAAGAACATAATAAACCCCCTTGCCGCCATCTGCGCAGGGGCAATGATGTTAAGCCACCTCGGAGAAGATACATCCGCCGACCTCATCGAAAGGGCCGTCATGGAGGTCACGGGCAAACACATAAAGAGCCTCGCCGCCGGCAATATGGGCATCTCAACCACTGAGGCAGGCGACCTGGTGGCCAATTATGTGGCCAAGTTGTAACGTTGACATTGCGGCAATAGTTCAGTTGTATAATCAACCCACCGTGAACAAGATTAAAAGGGGTCAAGGGGACCAGTCCCCTTGACGCGTCATAAAAGAGCCATGTATTTTGTATTTAATTCACCCGGTACGGGAAAAACATGATTTTCAAACTCGCCGAACTCTTCAAAGAGTCCAACTATAAGCTAACCCAATTTAACGAGGGGCAAATTGCACGGTTAGAGCAAGGAATAACGCAAAAGGAAAAAAAGGGCGTAGTAACGCCTTATTTCACCTGCTTGGTTCGCAAAAAGGAAATCAAACTTACCCCAGAAGAGGCGATACGACAGCTTTATGTCATGCTGCTGAATGAGCAGTACGGCTACCCCATAGAGCGCATGGAGCTTGAATACACCGTAAGTTTTGGACGTGAAAAGAAACGCGCTGACATCGTGATTTTTGATAAAAACTATACCCGCGCTGCAAGTATCATTGTTGAGCTAAAAAAGCCAAAGCTGAAAGAAGGCAAAGAACAACTAAAATCCTATTGCAATGCCACTGGTGCAAGCATTGGCATTTGGAGCAATGGAGATTCTATTTCTTACTATCACCGCAAAGACCCTAATTATTTTGAGGACATACCCAACATCCCCAAAGCCACTGAGAAATTATCGGATATCTTAACCGAGCGGTGGACGATTGATGACTTGGTGAAAAAAGACAAGCTGGTGAACGAGCGCAAATCGCTTAAAGACCTGATTTTAGAAATGGAAGACGAGGTACTTGCAAATGCCGGCGTAGATGTATTTGAGGAACTTTTTAAGCTAATTTTTACCAAGCTATATGACGAAATGGAAGGCGGACGCAACAAAACCCGCCATCTTGAATTTAGAAATTATGGCGACACGGAAATCGAGCTTAAATCCAAGATTCAAGACATTTTTAACCGTTCAAAAACCAAGTGGGAGGGAGTTTTTTCAGAGGATTCCAGAATCATGCTTACCCCGTCGCATCTTTCGGTGTGCGTTTCTTCGCTTCAAGATGTGAAGCTGTTTAACTCCAACCTTGAGGTTGTGGATGAAGCCTTTGAATATCTGATCAACAAAAGCAGCAAGGGCGAAAAAGGGCAATACTTTACTCCGCGCTATGCCATTGATATGTGCGTTAAGATGCTCAACCCGCAAGCGCATGAAACGATGATAGACACGGCGGCTGGCAGTTGTGGCTTCCCCGTACATACGATTTTTCATGTGTGGGAACAGCAACGCAATGCAAAAGGTTTGCCTAAAAGCCATCAGTTCACAGCAGAAGAGAAAACGCCACAACAGAAAGACTATGTTCAGAACAAGGTTTTCGGCATTGATTTTGACGAAAAAGCGGTGCGTGTAGCGCGAGCCTTGAACCTTATCGCGGGGGATGGTCAGAGCAATGTGATGTACCTTAACACACTGGATTGGGAACGGTGGGACGAAAAAACAAAGGATGAAGAATGGCTCGACACCTATCAAGAAGGGTGGAAGAAACTTAAAAAGCAGAGAAAAGACAGCAAAAGCAACTGCGACTTTACCTTTGATATTCTGATGGCGAATCCACCTTTCGCTGGAGATATTAAGGAAAGCAGAATCCTCGCCAAGTATGAGTTAGGCAAGAACAGCATCGGAAAATATCAAACCGCCGTAGGGCGCGATATCTTGTTTATCGAGCGCAACCTGGATTTTTTGAAATTGGGCGGGCGCATGGCGGTTGTATTGCCGCAAGGACGGTTTAACAATAGCTCCGATAAATATATCCGCGATTTTATCGCCGAGCGTTGCCGCATTTTGGCGGTGGTGGGGCTGCATGGCAATGTGTTCAAACCACATACTGGCACAAAAACCTCTATTCTTTTCGTGCAGAAATGGGACGATAAACTTTGTCCCAAACGCGATGATTACCCTATTTTCTTTGCCACGATGCAAGAGCCGAGCAAGGACAACAGCGGCGAAAAAATCTATGTGAAGAAAAAGGATTTTCCACCGCCTGATATGAAGGAACAGGAAGAATTGATTCTGATTTCTATAGTCCAGAAAACTTAAACATATTGGAAATACTAATCGGCAGACAACCTAAACCACTTACCGAATTTGCAAAGGTTTCCGATGGAAATCATGCTTCGATTAGCGATCATTTTAGTGATTCTGGCATACCTTATTATAGAGGCGGAGACATATATAATTTTTACATTGAGCAGACTGCCAATCCATTAAGAGTACCAGAAGCGATTTATAATTTACCTAATATTAAGCGTTCACACCTACAGAAAGGTGATGTGCTTCTATCTATCGTAGGTGCAATCATTGGTAATTTGTCGCTTGTACAAACAAATACAAAAGGTATCCTCTTTAAAAAGCATGGTAGAGGGGTAGCAGAAAAATAATTGTTG
>JADFXD010000070.1 GCA_015233725.1 Nitrospirota bacterium
CAGGGCCGATGGCAGCACACCCCTCCGATGCAGGCAACTGGAGTATGCAATCCACCGGAGACTACAACGGCGACGGCAACAACGACATGCTCTGGCAGAACAACTCAACCGGCGACGTATATATGTGGTTTATGGACGGCGCTACGATCAACTCCGGAGGCTACGTGGACCAAGGAGTCCCCAGCCAATGGAGCATCTATTAACACGGATTAAGAAAGAAAAAAAAGAAGAAGGGGGCGGCTCCAGTACTTCCCTGGACCCCCCTGCAAGGGGACCAGTCCCCTTGACGCGCCATAATTATAGCATTGTCCCCATTTAAAATTTATGCACCCCACTTATGCTATAATGTAAGTATGAGCTCATGAGGGTGAGCAGTTAAGCAGGATAAGCCATTAGGTCGAAGATAAAGACAGCAGGGCGGAGACTCCCTGTTGTGGCAAAGGAGATTCTATATGCAAGTAGAGACATCAAGTCCAGAGTTCGTTAACTGTGTAAAGCAGATAGCGCTACAAGTGATTATGGATGCATTAGCTGAGACACCACCAAAGAGTGATATAGCGCTTCTGCTATATGCACACATTAAAGACATGCAGTCTTTTAGAAGTTCTGTAGAGGGCAGACTCTCTAACATCGAAAACGAGATGGTAGGAGTCAAAGACAGACTTACAAATGTTGAAAACACTATGGTGGAAGTCAAAGAGAGGCTTACAGGAGTTGAAGATAGACTTACAAATGTTGAAAACACTATGGTGGAAGTCAAAGAGAGACTTACAAATGTCGAAAACACAATGATGACAAAAGAATATTGGGAGAGTGAGAAACTAAGACTCATCGAGGGTATAGGTAACAAATTCATGGAGATAGTGCGCGAGCAAAAAGACCATGCTTGGTCATGAAGGTCAGTCTATAGCGTATAGATAAGGATAAATGGATTTAAAGGTATACTTAGACGATAAAAAGAGGATCGTTGAGGGCTTCCTGTCGGAGTACTTCAAGACTCCGATCCAGCCAAGCGTCCTGGATGATGCCATGAAGTATTCTATTTTCGCGGGTGGTAAGAGGTTACGTCCGGTGTTGTGCATAGCGGCCTATGAGGCATGTGGAGGCAACGGACAGGACATATTGCCCCAGGCAGGGGCCCTGGAGCTGATACACACCTATTCGCTGATACACGACGACCTCCCGGCGATGGACGATGACGACCTACGACGCGGTAAACCCACCAACCACAAGGTCTACGGCGAGGCTATCGCCATACTGGCCGGGGATGGCCTGTTAACTGAGGCGTTTCATATGTTTAGCCACAGCTCCAGGGTCTCGGTGGTGGCCTTGCTTGCCGCGATTAAGGAGCTTTCCTCTGCGGCGGGGCTTTATGGCATGGTGGCTGGTCAGGCTATGGATATAATCTCGGAGGGCAAGGTCGCGCAAATAGACACGCTTGAGTTTATACATCACAATAAAACGGCTGCCCTGATTAGAGCAGCCCTGATGATCGGGGGTATACTCGCAGAGACCGATGAACAAACGCTGGAGGCCCTTAGACGCTATGGACAAGGCGTCGGGCTTGCATTTCAGGTGGTTGATGATATCCTGGACGTTACCGGCACCACCGAGGAGCTAGGAAAACCAAAAGGCTCCGACGACTCTAAGCACAAGATGACCTATCCAGCTCTATACGGCATAGAACGCTCCAGAAGTATTGCGGCAGACCTCGTAGCTGCTGCATTAGATGCAATACAACCTTTAGGGGACAAGGCCTTCTGGCTTAAAGAGATAGCAAACTATCTCACCAAAAGAACCAATTAAAATATAAGTACATGGACATAATATATTTATAAGATTGATCGGATCGCTCCTTAACAGTTGCTGGGGTCGGATTGAAACGGATGTTCTGTAAGGAATAAGCATAAATATAAGTAAATATAATGACTTAAGGGTATTTTTTGGCCAAATTGTAGGCACTATAAATACAAGATAAATAAAAATATTTCTTGACAAATAAATTATCTATGGTGATGATTACCTAACCGAACCCTTTGGGCTGCACGAACTGGAGGCTTGTATCAGGGCGCTCCTGAGACTAAGTTTTGGGTGTAGCAAAATCTCTCATTATGCCTGTAGTTCCATCCCATGCGGCCAAAGATTCAGGTTTCATCATTGTCAGCTAGAGGATAACAATAACATCAGAGTGCATGTGTCTTGAAAAAATCGATTATCTCCTGTGCGACAAGGTCTTTCTGCCTATCCAGCGTAAGCATGTGATATGTGTCCTCTATCAACACCTTGCGAACGGTTGACGCTCCGATGTTTCTCTCAATATAGTCAGCGTTTTTAGTGCTTGCAATGTCGTCATCCAGGGCGTGCAGGATGAGCGTGGGGGTGGGTATCTTGTACAGCACCTTTTTCACTGTCCTGATGAGTTTAAAGAGTTCATGCAGGTTTTTCGATGGAAAGTGAGAATAGGCAAGGCTGTCCTTTTTTTCCTTGATTGCGATCTCGATATGTCTTCTCATTCGCTCGTCCTTGATGCCATAAGGGGTACGCTCTTCGTATGAGTAAAAATACTTTATAGGTGGATAATAGGAAATTGGCAGCAAAAACCGATACCACGGTAAACTCCAGCCATCATAGAATAGAGTAGTGGAGAGCACAGAAATTGAAGAAACAGCCGCGCTCTCTTTATATGAAAGAAACAATGCCAGCAAGGCGCCCATGCACAGTCCCGATACTGAGACACTGCGATAATCCCTCTTTAACTGGAGAAATGTAGTGTGGACAGTGGTATACCAGTCGTGCCAAGTCGTAGTCCTAAGCTCACTGATGGAACTGCCGTGTCCTGCCAGACAGGGTGCTTTTACGGTAAAGCCATCTTTGTGTAAGCGCCTTGCCAGGGGTTTTAGCTCAAATGGACTTCCCGTAAGCCCGTGGATTAGAAGTACAGCGTGTTGCCCGCCATGCAGATCAATCTCATGTTGACTCATACCAGCCTCGCAATGAGCACGGCGTTTGAGCCGCCAAAGGCAAAGGAGTTTGACATAACAACCCTTACATTTAATCCGACGCGCCCCTGGTTTGGCACATAATCGAGGTCGCATTGGGGATCAGGTGTTTTCAGGTTTGCGGTGGGGGGGATCGATTTGTGCTGCATGGACAATATAGCCGCTATTAACTCTAAAGCACCTGCCGCACCTATCAGATGCCCGTGCATGGACTTGGTGGAGCTCACCGGTATCCTGCAATCAGCGCCAAAGACAATCTTTATTGCCTGTGTCTCAACAAGGTCGTTCATTTCTGTAGCTGTGCCGTGGGCGTTGATGTAATCTATATCCTGCGGATTCATACGAGCCTCCTCCAGGGCCAGACGCATAGCGGATGATTGTCCTTCTACTGTAGGCGCTGTGATATGATGAGCGTCGGAGGTAGTGCCATATCCAGTCAATTCAGCATAAATCCTCGCACCTCGTGCCCTCGCCCTTTCCATCTCCTCAAGGATTATCACCGCTGCTCCCTCGCCAAGCACAAAACCAGACCTGTCCATAGAGAAGGGCTTGCATGAGGCGGCAGGATTTTGGTCGTCCTCACGGGCTAAAACCCCCAGCGATTCCCAGCTTTTCATAGAACTTAAGGTTAGCATGCTTTCGGTGCCACCAGCAACGACTACATCGGCCTGCCCAAACTTTATCAGCCTGAAGGCCTCTCCTATGGCCACTGCCGATGAGGCGCAGGCAATAGAAAACGTAAGACATGGCCCCCTCAGGGCATACTGTAACGAAATATGCGAGGCGGGTGCGTTGCACATGATCTTTACGACGGAGAGTGGATTAACCCTTGAGACGTTATCCTTATAGACAGAACAGAGCATACTATCAATGGTCTGCGCCCCACCAAGCCCCGTGCCCATGTAGACGCCGGCCCTTTTTTGCTCATCATCGCCTATCACTATACCGGAATCGCTCCACGCCTGCTTTGCTGCCACAAGCGCCATCTGTGTCGTCCTGTCAAGAGTCCGTATCTGCTTGATTGGAAAGTGCTCGGTAGGGTCAAAGTCTGCCTCCGCTGCAATCTTAACATTAAGGAGCGGTGCAAATGTACCTGTTATCCTTTTTACGGCTGGAACACCAGAGATGAGGTTTTCAAAGAAATTATATGATGTGTTTCCCATGGGGGAGATTATCCCCATGCCGGTAACTGCAACCCTTCTCATTTAATTACTTCTCGCTGCTCATTTTTTATCTCAGTACCGTGTTGTTCTATTATGAGCCTTTCTATCACGTCAATAATATCCTGAATGCAGACGAGCTTTACGTCGCGTTCCGGTATCTTTATCTCGAACTCGTCCTCCAGGTAGAATATTAATTCGATCATATCCACTGAGTCCAGGCCAAAGCTCTCTATTATTGTGTCAGGTAAAATTTTATCCTCTGGGAAATCGAAATTCTCAAGAAGCATGTCTTTTATACGCTGCAACGTTGACATTGTTTTTTTCTCCTAAATTGACATATGCTGTGCGTATTGGCACCTAACTGGTATGTAATGCAAGCAATCTAATTTGTGCATCGCTGAAGCAGGGATTCAAATAACATGATAAAGAGGTCCATATCCTGCCAAGAGATAGTCAGGGCAGGGGCCAGGGTAAAGATGTTTTTATAATAGCCCCCCACATCCAGCACGAGGCCATACTTTTTGCCGTTGACCGCTATATTTCCCTTCATGCCCTCCTGAAATATCCTGTCTGTCAGCGCCCTGTCTGGGGTAAAGCCGTCAGGTGTTACCAGTTCCACGGACAGCGCCATGCCCAGACCGTCAACATTGCCGATGACCTGGTATTTCCTCTGAAGCCCTCTCAGGGCAGACAGGAGATATTGCCCCTTTTCAGCCACGGTCTTTTCCATGTCATTTTTGGTCATATACTGCATGACGGCAAGACCTGCGGCCGTGCCCAGGGGATTGCTCGAAAACGTCGAGTGAGTGGAGCCAGGTGGAAATACCTGGGGGTTGATCAGCTCTTGCCGCGCCCAGAGACCCGACAGCGGGTTCAGGCCGTTAGTGAGCGACTTCGCAAAGGTCACGATATCGGGCTGCACGCCAAAGTGCTCGATAGCCCAGAGTTTGCCGGTGCGGTAGAAGCCCATCTGTATCTCATCGTCCACAAGTAGGATATCGTATCTCTTGAGCACAGCACAAAGCCGCTCAAAATAACCGGCAGGAGGGATGATGTAGCCGCCCGTGGCCTGTATCGGCTCGATGTAGAAGGCGGCATATTCAACCTCGTTGTCTTTCTTGTCTATGACGCCATAGTATTCGGTCTCAAATAGTCTTTCAAACTGTCCTACGCACTCATATTGGCACTGGTTGCGCCCAGCGACCGTAGGGAGCGAATCTGATCTTTTGCCGTAGAAGCAGCGATAGCAGTAGGGATAGGGGATAAAGGTTGCCCGGTTGCCGAAGTGACCAAATCTCCTGCGATAGCGAAAGCTGCTTGTTATTTCGGTGGCTGCGATGGTGCGGCCATGATATCCGCCCATGAAGGCAAACATCAGGGATTTCCCCTTTTTATAATTGCGCACAAGTTTGATGCTGTCCTCTATGGCTTGCGAGCCGCCCACGTTGAAGTGGACTCTACCCTTGCGGGCAAACCTCTTTTGCGTCTGCTGCGCAATGGATGCCGCAAGGAGTATCTTTTCCTTATGCAGATACTGCGAGGCCACCTGAGGAAGCCTGGACATCTGGCGATTGTGGGCCGCCTCTATCTCTGTGTTGCGATAGCCGAGGTTTACGGCAGAATACCACATCTGGAAATCCAAATATGCAATATCATTCATGTCATAGAGCCATGAGCCATCACAGCGTGCAAAGATAGTCGGATGTTGCAGGTAATGAACTGTATCTCCGTAGGAGCAATAGTCGGCTTCCAGTTCCAGAAGTTCTTTCTCTGATAATTCCGTAGTGTCTTGACCTGTAACGTCCATGACTAATTCCTTTCCAATATCTGAGGTGTATAAGGAGGTTGTGTCCAAGTCAGATATCTATTTTCTATAAACGTTTTCAAATGAGTTTCTATTGTCGAAGGATCAAAACTGCTCCTTACAGCCGCTAGGTCGGTAAAGGCACAGTGTGGTATGAGATTTAATTTGCAGTATTGCGCTAGTTTCCCTCTGGCAAAGACGTAAGCAGCCCTGTGGGCAAGACAGAAATCGCTACGTCCGTCACCGATATGAATAACGGGCAGGTTGTTGCCCCAGCGACCGTAGGGTGCGGCGGCCCCTGCGATAAGAGAAGCGGCTCCGATCAATCTCTCGGTTATAGCACACTTACAGACGCCGCTGCTGCACCGGTCGCTGCTGTAGGGAAAGATGGCCTTGAGGCCATTTGCACTCTCTATAAGCTGATTGGCGTAAACGGGCACATCTTTGAGCCCGGCCTTGGCCAAGAGGACCTCGATAAACGGCTGAAAGCCGTCGCTTACAATGCTAAATGCAATATTGAAGGCCCTGAGGAACTCCACAAAATCAGGGAAACTCTTATTTACAGAAAAAGTATGCACATAGCTCAGTATCTCTGGCAATGGTGAATTTATTAACGCCATCTGGCGGCTGAGACATTGCCGCGAACCGATAACTCCTTTTTCCCACTGATACTCGATATCCTCCCACTGGATAGATGCGAATTCCTTTATCACAGCGTCGGTTATATCCAGGTCTGTCACCGTGCCATCGAAGTCTATAGAGACGAAGAGCCCCGGTTGTGAGTATGCCCTCACAACACTATCGCTCTTAACTGATTCTTTTGTCACGGATATATTATAACATCCTCTATAGTATTTTTGAAACAGAATCAATCTCCCTGCCATACACACTGAGGATAAAAACACCCGTGGAGATAAAAATTGTCCCAATCATTACGGATACGTTCAGTGGCTCTCCCATAAGATAATATGAACCAACTGTCACGGTTATATAAAGTGCCGAGGCTGTAGAAAGGGCTATCGTCAAGCGCGTGGTCTTTAGTATCTGCATCCAAAGCAGAAACGACACCACGTTAAAGCCATATCCGACAAAGACCAGGGAGTCAACCTTCCAGCCCAGCGTCTTTAAGGCGCCCACCTTGAATAACAACTGTGCTGCCGTGTCGGAGGATACCAGCGCTATCCAGTAAAATATTGCTAAGATATGTTTATTCATTTCCGCATTTTTTCAACGAGGTATCTGTCGGATTCAAAGAGATATCCAAGCTTGCCTACAATAAATCGCAACAGGGGATTCTTAAAATAAACGGCATGGTGTGAGTGCGTAAGTTGTGCCCCAAGCAATGCCTTTACCTCGGGATTTGCACATCCGGCAACATAGTATTTTAAATTGTTTTCAATACAATATTCTATGTTTTTAAGCCAGGTGACAAAATATAGATTAAATCGTCTCGAATCGGGGTACAAAAATCCGAGGTACTTGTCAACAAAGAGATTTTTATATACAAAGCAGAGATTAAAGCCAATAATTCTTTCGCCATAGCGATACAAAAAAACGATCCCGCCCAGCGACCAGGAGTGTCCTGGAGCAGGTAAGAACTGTAAGGAGTGACTCTGATCAGTTGATTCGTCCTTAAGTATCATCGTGAAAAAGGACTTTGTCAGCTTGTCGAATTGGACTGCGCTGTTTTCATAGACATTTAAATACAAGCCGTAGAGTACGTCAATCAATTTGTCGTTGAAGACGGACGAACCTGTGTGCAACAGTTCGATAGAGAGGAGTTCCCTGCTTCGGAGTTTTCTCTTTAGGTCTTTTCGGCGGCTTTTTGAGAATGTCTTTAGGTAATCGTCAATAGTTCCTGCCTCAATTGGCACATATGCCAAGACCTGCCCGTAGACAATAGTAAAACCCATTGCCCTTAGCTTATCCTTGAGTGCATCCGAAAAATAGTTTTCATCTTCGCTAAGGATTGGTGATCTATATGGAACATCCTTTACGATCAGGACTTGTGCATGGCTTTTAAGAAAATCCGAAAATACCTCATTGATAAACAAAGAGGCATCCACACCTGTAGGAAAAATGGAGTACTCTGTTACCGTTGTGCCTATAAACATCGCCTTAGGTCTGAAAAGCAGTCCTTGTATGGGTCTTAGTAATTCCTTGATATTTTTCTGCATAGTCGTAAGGAGATCGAAGTTCATCGAAAAACCAGGCGTCCCGCATGATGTCCTAAAAGATGTAAAACCAACTGGAGGCTCCTTGATAAAGGCTTCGACAAGTCCATGTGGTTCGATTTGATTTAGATATTGCGTCATCTATTAAACGCCTCGCCTATAATAATCATAAGTCCTGAAGATATAAACCCAATGCCCACCCATTCGCTTTTCGTTATGTTCTCTTTCAGGACAAAATAAGAAAAAAAGATTACAAAGATTTTTTGAAAGCCCGTCAGTGGAAACGCTACGGAGAGAGGTATGGTCTTTAGTATCAATATCCAAATGACCATCTCGGCCACATGCACCATAATACCAGTAATGACCCATTTGTTGCTTAATATCTCAATATAGTAATTAAGTCCCTGCGTTTGGTGATGACAATTGGCGCCTATTTTCAACATAATATGCGTGACGCTCTCTAACATGGAGTCAAATATAACTAATGGTATCCATTTTATAAGATGCATGACAGATATTACCTCAGGCTAATATAACCCAGCCAATGTGAGTTCTTACGACCTGTCACATCCCATTGCCGGTGATAGATGACAATAGATCACGGTTTAGTTTAATATGTCGTTCATTTTCAATATCAAGCGATCTCAATGTTCGTTCAGTTCCGTCAAAACGCCTCATAAATCTCTTGATCACATCCCTGTATTGGTATATGGAAAGGTCTCCGCAGATATCTGCACAGGCTATACGAGGCGCAATAGATCTGATACACTGCAACAGGTCTTCTTTTGACATTCGTCCCTGATCCCACGTTGTTCCTACAACCCCTGGTTCAAGCACATCCTTGTCTATAGAGAGATACACGGGGCCGTGGTGGTTGTGTTTAATATACTTATCGAATACATCGGTTATTTTTATTCCTGGAGCGGTTATTGCCTCTATGTTAATGCCGCCCATGTAACGCATCATTTTACCTACCGGTCTAAGGCAAAAATACCTGACCTTTCCTGCCCTGATAACCGAAAACATGTTCTGGATAACATTAATCCCTGCTATATCGTCAGATGTAATACCGAATACCGCGACACTGGAGACATTAGGCAACCTGCTTGCATGATATACCCAGGAACCGCAATGGATGCCAAATGGGAAAAACATATTGTCAGGATGGTTGTCAAAGACGATAACATTAAGGTCTGCCTGGTGGGTATTCTTTATCAGCATATAGCTCACATGATGAAAATCCCCGCTGCCGACAAAAAATGCTCTATGGTTATCCATAAGCTCCTTCACCTCTGCTGTAAGATTGTTCATGTCCCTAAAGTCGGCGTAGTAACGTATCTTCTCTTCATAGGCTCTGAGGTTGACTCTGTCTGCCATCTCTGGAAGGGAGACAGAGCCGTCAAAATCAAGTATCAGTGCATTTTGGCAGACATAACTACTTTCGTTATTGGTTTTAAATATTGAATTGCCTCTTTTTTACGTTCTGCTCTATAGTGTCTCTAAGTAACAGAGCATAAACATTTATAACATCAGTATAGCAGGGAGAGTAAGGCTCCCCTTCTCCATCTTGTTATAGATACTTATCAATACTGCGCGTTCTTTTTTTTTTTATTCAAACACCTCATATTCATAATAGTACAACAACTCTACCTTTTCTGTCAACACGGATAGCCTATCGCTTCTTATTGCCCTACAACGACATAATGTCCTGATTAGTTTTGAGTTTATTCTTTTTATAGCAGATTTCGATTTGATTAACTACAAAATAAGTAGCACTTTTAAGGGGTCAAGGGGACTTCTTTTTGGCCGGGGTGCCTCACCCCTCCCCTTGCAGGGGGTTCTGAAGGGGGGCGGAGCGTCCTGGAGCGGTAAAGAAGCGGAGCCGCCCCCCTTCTTTTTTTTCTTATTCTTTGCCATGAGTATAAACGACAGCTCCAAAAACAAAAATGCCGCTACCTGATTGAGGTCCCTCAAGGCGGCGCTGGCAAAGGCTATGACGACGGACAACCCAAGCGCCTTTAACACCTCCCAGAAGGGAACCTTAAAGACGTGCCTGTTTGCCATGTACAACGAGATAACAAAATTCGCAGCATAGGCAAGCAGCGAGGCAATGGCAGCGCCCTCATAGCCATACCTGTGGGCAGCTATGGGCAGCGTCACCGATAGCACGGCCATTGAGGCGGCATTACAGACGATAAATTGCCGTTGCAGCTTCATGGAGATCAAAAAGATATGACACAACCCCGTCAACGATATAAATATAAGAGATGGCGAAAGTACCATCAGGACAAAACCGCTTGGGGCATACTTTTGACCATAGAGGAGCCTTATAATCTCAGCGTGAAAGACAAAAAATACCAGTGAGACATTTATGAAACACAACAGTAGGGTACTAAAGAGCCTGTCCCCCATCTGTTGTATCTGTGTATGGTTCTGGGTTGGTATGAGCGCTGAGAGCCTTGGTAAAAAGACCGTCAGAAACACCTCGTTGAGGATGAGCGTCTGGATGATGAGGCCATGTGCTGCCTCAAACAGGGCGACGTCAACCCCACCCCGCATGGTTTTAAGCACCAGGGTTGGGGCGCGCCAGACGATCTGCGCACAGAGCGCCCCCACTCCAAGGCCGATGGCGTCCCTGACAAATCCCCTCATAATCCGCGACTCCACCGTGGTATCGGGGACGACGAAGTGTCTGAGCATGACCCTGACACTGAAGAGAAACTGCGCCAGGTTGGCAATACAGATCGCCCCAACGATAAACACCGTTGTGGCTCCAAGATAAATGACTACCGCCACTAAGACTATCACAATGGCGGAGTATAGGGTCGTCGCCAGGGTATCGTACTGCATGCGCTCAAAGGAGCGGTAGACGTCCTTTGCCAGGTCTGAAAACGACCGGAACACCTCCGAGGTAGCGGCTATTATCAGGGCCAACAACATTTGGCCTCTTATATCCAAGGGTACGCAGGCAACGATGAGCGCCGCAAAGGAGGCGATCACGAGGTAGCCCCTGAGCTTAAATGCCGCTCCAACGTACTGTGGCGCCAGTGTCTTGTTGGCCGAGACATCCCTCACGACGGCCTGACCAATGCCGTAGAAGGCTATGCTCATGACGCTGGCCGCCAGGTTCACGACAAAAAGGAAGTCGCCAAAATCCCCCACCGGCAGATACCTGGCAACCCCAAACAAGAGCAACAACCCAACGCCTATACGTAATACCCTCGCTATCAGGATAAATACGTAATTCCTAAAAAAAGTGATACCTCACCCCTATAAAAAAAAGGCAAAAAAAGGGGGGGGGTGAGGCACCCCGGCCATAAAGAAGCCCCCTTGACCCCATCTTGCGGGACTTGTAGTTACATTGGGGCGTGGAGATAGTCCCTGACCCCATAAAAGTACCTCCTTTGATTGTGTTTGAGAGATTAATCTACATTTACTGGTTGCCTGATATAGTAAATGCTCCGTCGCTGATATCGTAGGCCTCCCATTTATTATTGGCCCAACTACCTATCCATATGTATGCACCTGACGTTGGTGTATTTGGCACTTGCCATGTGAATGTATTTAGTTAGAGATGTATTTAATTAGAAACATTCATTTGTTGCAAACAAGCCTCATAGAACTACACTTACTCTATACACAGCATGAGGTATTACCTCACGGAGATTTTCACCATAGCGATTTACTAATCACTTGATATACCTTCTCCAGGCTCATCTGCCCATAGTATGTAAAGGGAGTTGCCGCCTTTTTCAAACTTATATCCGCTGGCTCCCTGGAGGTTGGGTATTTGTGTTACCTTGGCGTTTTCAAAGCAGCTCAGTTTTTTGATCAGGAGGCTGTAGGAGTAATAGGACAGCTTCTTGTGCGTCAAATGCTTATTGTCTGGGTTGTGTATCAGGCCGGTGTAGTCAAAGTAGCCCTCGACGCCGCCAAACCTGTGATAATCCACGGTGGTAGCCCAGTAGAGGCGCTTAACGCCAATGGCGATTGCCGTCACAAATTGCTTGATCAACTCCCCGGCCTGTCTCCTCTCCGAGTGAGGGGTAGCGAGGGCGGTATCGCAGGAATCGCTTGGATATCCCGTCTCTCCGATAAATATGGGCATATTGACATAGCCATAGCGCTCCAACAGCGCTACCGTGTCTCTATAGTGTTGCCTGATCGGTTCGTATTCGTTGACATTGACGCCGTTGTCTTGCATACCGCCGTAGGGGTGCCACATGCCAAGGTAGTCGAAGGACCTCTTTGCATTTTTCTGCCTAAGCGCCTCAAAGACCTGCTCGTAAAATTTCAGGTCATTTTTAAACAACCCGCTTGTGGTCAGTCTGCAATCCTGACACTGTGCCTTAATCGTCTTGTACGTAATAGCCAGGGTGTCGGCGTAGTCCTCTGGTTGCCAGGAGGCATCTGCCTCGGTATCAAGGGCGTAGTCCTTTACCTTCGGGAATTTACGGATGGCCGCATCAAGAAAGTCCGTGTATGACTTTACGTCCTCCCTGGCGAACTCCCCGCGCCTGTTAAATGCCCCGGGGGCAACACTGGCCGTACTGGGGTCTATGGTGACCATGACGCCTAGTCCCTTTGATATGGCGTCGTCGTAGATGGTCTTGAGCCTATCGAGGTATCTGTCGCCATCGCGTCTGTAGAGCATAAAGTGCAGGCCATTTGGACCGATAAACCGAATATGCCTGAAGGCCAGGTCGGCAGCTAAATTGCCTGCGTATTTATTCCCCGCTGCCTTGCGTAGGCTGTCAAAGTCCCCTGCCAACATCCCAAAGGGACTATAAGACAAGGTTGAGTCACACCCGTCCAGGGGGCCACCTTCGGGTTGGACAAAGACGGGCACGGTAGAGAGAGCTATCGATATACTCCCGTCTTGAGCCTTTATCCTGGTCTGTTTAAAGTCGGCGCCGGTGTTTTTTATCAACCTGCCGGAGTCGTATCGGGCAACGCCCTCTGTGAGCTGTGCCGAGCTTGCGTCTATCTCAAGATCGACCTTGACAAGTCGATTTGCCGGCTGATTATTTGTCGGTTTATTAGGGGGCTTTGGGGGGAGTGGTGTTGGGTCGGTCCTGGTTATCACGGGGATGGCTTGTATCGATTCGAGGCTTGCAAGGAGGTTGTCCACGAGCGGGGATACCTTATCTGGTTGTATCTCGGCATCGGAGGCCAGCATCATTGAGGTCTCAAGGGTATATATACTGCCGGCATCAAATCCCTCGGCGATGAGGAGCCTTGCCCACTGGTTCAGGCAATAGAGCCGGTGTTTGAGGTTATTAGCGCTGGTTGGGGTGGTCTTTAGCTCCCGCCTCGTCTTGTTGATCTCCGAAAGGAGCAGTCTGTCCTGGACGGGGTCTTGTCTGTATGTCGCGACGAATCGTTCCAGGTCGGCGTAGGCGGCATCGACGATTGCCGTGGCCTGTCGTGGGTCAGCGTTACTGAGTCTGTCGATGTGTATGGCTCGTTGCCAGGGATATATCCTGTTGACATCCATACCCTGTTCAAAGAGCATCCGTGCCCAACGATTGAGCAAAAACACCCGCTTAGGCAGGTCTTCAGGCCCCGTCGGACTGTTCATTACCTCTTCCCTGGCGTTGTCGATAAGCGTCCTGAGTTCCTCATCCCCTGCAACCGCATCCGCGACTATACCCTTATAGGGGGTCACGGTTAAGAGCAGCGAGAGGCAGACAAGACAGGGCAGCGCCACCCTCACCTCAACGTCCCCTCTTATAGGGGCAGGAGAAGGCCTTCTGCATTGTTCTTTTGATTGTGGCCCTGAGGGCGTCGTCTTTTATGATGGCGATGGTGTCGTCTATAAAGCGTCTGTCGTCTTCGTTGATATAGAGGGGAGCCAGGTTGTCGTTGACGGTTTCGTTGACATCGACAGTGACTGGTCCAACACGCAGCCTTATGGCATCGACCCTATAGCCACAGAGCTTTTCGAGTATGTTGCCCTGGTAGAAGTGTAGCTCCTGTAGCCACACGTGCGAGTCAACGTTTATATGCAGGGTGCTACCCTTAAGCCAGTCCGGCTGTGTGTGCAGCGACATCGGCGGTGGAAACAGCCTCTGCCAGTTGTCCTTTATCTTTTGCAGGTGCATAGCCTCCCCCAGTCCAAGATCGTTTACGATCGATTCAAAAAAGGAAGAGGCCTTTTCCATGAGTGTTTACACTCCTACTATTCAGATACTGTTGGGCCTGCCTTTTGATCCAGCTACAGGGCCTTCTTGATTAGCCCTGAGCGTAGGCATCGCGTACAGATGCTTACCTTCCTGGGTCCCTTGTCGGTATGTGCCCTTATGGTTTGCAGGTTTGGATGAAACCACCTGCGCGTTTTATTGTTGGCATGACTAACGTTATTACCCGTCGTCTTCTTCTTGCCACAAACATAACAGACTGCCACTTGTGTAAACCTCCTTATATACAAAAAAATATAATCTATAATAACATTTCAGACAAAATGTTACAAGTCAGGACAATCGCATCAGAAATTTTGATCGGTTGATTCAGGTATAATGGTGCGTCAAGGGCACTGGCGCCCTTGCAGGGGGGGGCCAGGGTTAAGAAGCTCCGCCGCCCCTTTCTTTCTTAACGCTGGCATGTAGTTGTTTGACGACCTCCGATAGCGCCCTGTCGGTGAGGTATAATTTGGCGTCCGGGGAGTCTGGGGCCTTGAGGCACGTCCAGACCTTGCGCATTGCCTCGTCGAATGGGACGCCTGATGTCTTTAGGTGGTCCAGGATTTTGTCGATGGCTTTTTTGTTTGCCTTGCCGATGAGGTAGAGTTTGTAGATTCCGAGGGCGAGGGTCTTGATCTCGCGATCTTGGGTGGGCAGCGGCAGGGGCTTTATGTACGTTGTGTACAGAGGGAGTAGTCGTGAGATGTTATCGGTGTTTTCTTTGGGGAGGTTGAGGTAGATCGATAGTTTGATGGCAGAGAGCAGTAATTGTGCGTCTTCTGTGTTCGCTATGGTAATGATTTCGCTAAGGTTCTCTTCTACGATGTCATACTTTCCAAGTAGTACAAGGAACGTGAGTAGGGTCGGCCTTGAGTATTTAGCGCCTTCTTTTGCGTAGAACTGCTGTATGTAATCTCCGGGGGAGAGGAGATTTAATAAAGAATGTATAGCTTTAGGATATAAGTCATCATCCGCTTGATCGAAAAGCCTACTCTCGCCAGTCTGGAATAATTTTAGATATACTAAGACAGCTTCATCATATTTTTCTAACTTGCTAAGGCAAAAACTCCAAAACGCATAAGCCGTATAAACCAGATAAAAATTAGAAGCGATTTCAATAACCTCCTTACACATATCAATAGATTTATCATATACGTCTGACTTCAAATACTCAAGAGCCTCTTTTAAAAACTCAAGTCCTTCATCATCATCCCCACCACTCAACAATTCAGTAAGCGCTTCAATGGACTTGCAATAGTCCTCGTTCATCTCAGCAAAATCCGCTGTTTTCATAATCAACTCTCGATAAAAAGGATTATCCACATCCCCAAATTCGCCTCCTCTGAACCTCCTGGCCTTATCAGATATGGCAGATTGGCCGTAGAGCATCAGCAGAAACTCTATAAGCCAACGCATCTCTTCCCTGTGACCGGAGTCGCGCATCTGAAACCAGATGCGATACATGTACTCGTTGAGACAATAATAATGGGAAGCCCCCTTTTTTAGGGCAATCCTAACGTAACCGTTGTCCTTGAGGGTCTTCATGTAGTTTCTTACCATCGCCTCTGGCATTTCGAGGAGTTCCGCTATAGTAGATGGGCTTAAGGCCGGTTCGTGCGCCGCCATGACGTTTATGATCTTTGCCATGTTCTCAGGGAGATCGCCAAAGATGGCATTAAAGTAGGGGGTCAACTCATCAAGGAGCCTGTCCATGATCGCTAACACCTCCTGCGTGACGTCGGCCTTGATAATGTCCGCAAGGAAGACGACCATCCGCGGGTTTCCACCGGCCAGGGAACAGATCGTCCTTAGCTTGGCGTCCAGGTCGGGGCTGTCTTTTGCCTCGTCGCACCCCTCCAGGAGCTTGTTGACGAGGAGCCTGATGTCCTCGTGGCTCAATTCCTTAAGGATAGAGGTATAGAAGAAGTTGTAAAAGGGAAAACGGTGGTCGCGGATCTCCTTAAAGACGGCTGTAGCCGAGCCGATGATCAAGACCGCGTCAGAGGTCTGCAGATACGCCCTCAGCTTTTTCTGGTCGATATCGCTAAACCTCTTGCCAAGCAACTGCTGGAGATTCTCCGTAAGCAACAGGATAAACCTCCCCGTGCTGTCATGCACCCACGTCAGCAGCGCAAAACCGTAATCCGCCCTGTCGCCTGCCTTGAGGCCCTTGATCTCGCCAATCCGCCCTTTAAGCTCACCGGCAATCTCGGGGTTCGTTGTCTCCAGCTCAGATACAAGCTCCCTTAGCGTCCTCTCAAGGAAGTCGGCGATGGTGTAGACGCTCATCAGCTCCTCTGGAAAGAGGATCGGCACCCACAGGTTTCTGAGCCTGGGGGCGGTCTTTATCTCGTGATACAACAGCGCAAGCAGGTGCGACTTCCCCATCCCCCGTGGGCCAATGAGCATCCAGTGCTGCCTTGGCGATTGCCCGGGGGCGAGGTCAAGAGCCGCCTTGATGTCGTTGACGATGTCCCATCTACCCACAAAGTAGTCCTTCAACTGCGCGTGGGTCAGCTTGCGTGGATTATAGGCGTACATGCTTACAGCCCCACCAGTCCTTCAAAATCTGCGATGCAAACCTGAGCTTACCAAAGTCCGTTGGGTCTTCGAGGATGTAGCCTTCAAAGATGAGTCGCCCCACAACCTCGTGGAATGTGTCAGGGTCGGCAATGGCGCTTGAGAAGTGTAAATTGTAGAGTTGCTGCTCATCCATTGTTCCATTGCATAGGAGCTTTAAGACCATCTTTGCGTAATCCCTCTGGATAGGGTCATAATACTCGTTCAATCGTTCGTAGAACTGTGATAAATTGTTGCTGTCACCATGTATCATTTCGTTATATGCCCTTGTTGCCATATCAAGGGTAAAGTGAGCTTTTCTTTTCTCTATTAATGGTTGTACGATTAATTGCCCATAATAGGCCGAATCATTCTTGATCTTGGATATTAAAAACGTCATGGCATCTGGTTCTATAGATATGCCTTTTGATTGAAGCAGTTCTTCAACGAGGATTTTGGCCTCATCTTCCTCTAATGGAGGAACCTTAAATGGTTCAAGATCAGCTATCCTCTTGGTCAAGCCAATGTCTGCCAGTGTCTTTCTGATGTTTATGGAGCCACAAAAGACAAACTGGTATTTGTTTTGGGTCGAATTCTGCCTTAATGTCCTCAGCCATGCCGTTAGATTGTCAACTGTATTTATTTTGACAATGTCATATTTCATACCATACCACATCTGGAGGTACAATTGTC
>JADFXD010000071.1 GCA_015233725.1 Nitrospirota bacterium
TTACGAGTTTGTTGTCTATGCCTTCTACCATGATCCGTATCTTGGGTTCAGTGCCTGAGGGGCGAATGAGTATCCTGCCGTTGTCTTTGAGGCGTTCCTGGGCTGCCTTGATGCAGTCTATGAGCTCCGGACAGGCATCTATGTCTTTTCGATTTGTGACCGTGATGTTTTTTAGCACCTGTGGGTAGAGCTTGATACTTGAAACCAGCTCGGAGAGTGGTTGCCTTGATTGTTTGAGGATGTGTAATATCTGCACTGCGGTGATCGGGCCATCGCCCGTGGTATTGTGGCAGAGGCAGACGACGTGCCCTGACTGCTCACCGCCGAGGGTATAATCGCCCTCGATCATCCTCTCTACGACATATCGGTCTCCCACGTTGGTCCTGATCAGACGTATATCGCGCTGTATCAGGTGGTGCTCGAGGCCGAGGTTGCTCATGACGGTGGCCACGACGGTGTCGTGCTTGAGTTTGCCCTGTTTTTTGAGTTCCTTTGCCCATAGGGCCATGATGAGGTCGCCATCGACGATATTGCCCTTTTCGTCACACAGGAGGGTTCTATCGGCATCTCCGTCATGTGCGATACCGACGTGGGCGTTGTGTTTGAGGACTACCTCGCCAAGTTTTTCGATAAAGAGTGAGCCGCACTTGGCATTTATGTTCTTGCCATCTGGCTTGTCGTTGATGCTGATTACCCTGGCGCCAAGCTCTAGCAGGAGTGTTGGCGTTACCTTGTAGGCTGCCCCGTGTGCGGAGTCTACCACCACCTTGAGGCCGTCAAAGGAGGCATCACGCGGGATGGTTGACTTGACATACTCGAGGTACCTGGCCGTGGCATCCTCAAGCCTGTAGGCCTTGCCGATCTTGCTGCCGGTTGGTCTGTTGATGGGTGAGTTTTGATTGGCCACCATTGCCTCGATCTCCGATTCGATGCTGTCTGGTAGCTTAAGCCCCTCGGCGGTGAATATCTTTATCCCGTTGTCCTGATATGGGTTGTGTGAGGCCGATATCACGATACCAGCATCAAAACGCAGGGTCCTCGCCAAAAAGGCCACCGCCGGGGTTGGTATCGGACCAACGAGCGTTACATTCATACCCATAGAGCAAATGCCGGCAGTCAAGGCGCTCTCAAGTAGATAGCCCGAAAGACGCGTATCCTTGCCAATGATTATCATGTTCTTACCGTGCTTCTTGTTGTGCAACAGCCTGCCTATTGCCATACCAACCTTCAATACGGTCTCTGGCGTGATAGGGTGGTGGTTTACCGTCCCCCTTATGCCATCCGTTCCAAATAGCTTCATTACTTCACCTTTTCTATTATGACCTTGACCTTTACCCTGTCCTTAAAATACTCCATTTCCTTATCCTTTCTGATCAGTGATACATATCTTTCCACCGTGGTGGTGGCATTGCGTATATTAATTGGTTGGGTCTCAAGAAAACCTATATTCTTTAAGTTACGCTTATAGCCCTCTATTGTAAGCTCATCGGGATATACTATCGTATCTGTTACTGCAAACCCCTTTTGTGGTTGCCCCGTAATGACGGCTCTTACCTGGACCACCTTAGATATAGTCTCTTCCAGGTGGACGACAATGTGTGCCGGGGTGATCTTGTTGACGGTTATGGAGGGGGGGACCTTGACGTTTTCCTTACCGAGGTTGATGATGGTCTCACCCTCCTTGGCCTTGGCCAGGTCTACGTAGATGCTGACGTCCTTGGGGTCAATGTTTTTGATCAACCGCTCCTGACCCTTTACGCTGATGTTGACAAAATTACTGCTTGACTTTTCGATCTCAAAGCCCTTGGGGATATGCTTGTACTCCACCGGCAGCTCCAGGACTATGTCCGACTGTCCCTTAAGGGTCACGAAGAACCACAGTAACAGGGCAAGGACCAGGGTGATGGCCTTTAGTTCCGTGTTAACGGTAAACAGCTTCTTCATGACTTCTTCTTGCCTGCCTCCGTAAACAGACCTGTCAGCTTGTCGCGTAGTTGTACCATGTCGAGTTTTTTCTCCATATCTCCGGCGTTTGCTATTGATATATCGCCTGTTTCCTCGGAGACTATCAGGACAATGGAGTCGGTCTCCTCGGTTATAGCGAGGCCGGCCCTGTGTCTTGTCCCCAGCATCTTGTCTATGTCCGGTCTGAAGCTGATGGGTAAGAAGCAGCCTGCGGCTAAAATCTTGTTGCCCTTGACTACCACTGCCCCATCGTGGATTGGCGATGTAGGGTGAAAGATGCTCAACAATAACTCCCTTGTTATGCGTGCATCCAGGAGCGTTCCAATCTCTATGTAATCCTTGAGGGATGTCTCGCGCTCCAGGACGATAAGCGCCCCTATCCTCCTGGCCGATAGCGACATGGCAGCCTTGACGATCTCATCAAGGGACTTGATCTCCTCTGCCGAGGTAAGGGTGAAGAAAGAGGCCTTCCCCATATGAGCCAACGCCTGCCGTATCTCCGGTTGAAACAGGATAACCACCACTATGATAATGTAGGACCAAAAACTCTGTAGTACCCACTCAATCGTATAGAATTTGAGATACTCCGACGCCAGGGATACAATCAATAGCACCCCCAACCCCAACAGCATCTGTAGCGCCCTCGTGCCCCTTATTAACAGCAAGAGGCGATACAACAGCACCCACACAATGAGCACATCCACTATGTCCTGCCATCTCAACTGGTTTAGGATATTCATCAGGGCTTATATGCTTGACACTCAGGGCTTTTTTCTGGTAAGGAGTATCCTGTGTTTGATAAGGGATATCTCTTTTATTTCACCGTCAAACAGCTTCTGTTGACCAAAGAGGTTTCTCAATAACAGCTTACCCTCTTCTGGTCTGATCTCGTCCACGTTGTCAAGGTACAGTACCTCATGACCATTTTCGTCATAAACATAGGCATTTGCCTCACACATTGTTAATTAGCCTCCTTTATCTCCTTGATCTTTTCAATAAGCGCCTCCACCAGATGGGGCAAGGGCGCCTGTTGTACCCCTATGATATCGACCCCTTCCTGATTAAGCGGCAGCAGCAGTTTCCTCGCCCGTGAGGTTGCGATTGCCTCGGCCATCCTGGGGGTCATCTCCCCCATCATGGAGTTTGCCAGGACAATGCTCAACGGTCCAACTATGACGTCCACCCTGTCTGCGTTAAAGACGATGGCATTGTCGCCCGTTGCCCCCTTGTCGGCCCTCGACTTTAGCATCGCCGTGGTCGCGGCGGCGTTTGTCCCCAGGGCAACAACCTCTATGCCATCACCAAACTCCTGACGCAGACGCCTTACCACCAGGCTCCCGATGCCCCCTCCCTGAGCGTCTATCACTGCTACTTTAAACAATCCGTCCTCTTTACATATCTTGTCCTCCAAGTGGTCATGGTAACAGGACAACTATTGTGTTTACGAGCCTTCTTACTTGCCTTATTATTGGCTTTATTACTGACCTCTTTGGCGCTGACTACTTCGCATGGTCCTCTGTTATCTCCTGCAGTTCCTTTTGCAACTCCTTGAGCTCCTCCGGAGAATACCTGACTGTTTCATCATCGTTGAGCTGCTTCTTTTCGCTGTTTTTTATCTCTTCAGCCATAATCGCCTCCCTCTCTTTGATAAGTCTAAATTACACCCTACAATCAGTATATCATGAGAGACGTGTTTTGAGCAAAAGATTTTTTTTGTCTTTTCTTTCTCCCGACGCTTATGTGGGTGTTCCTTCCTGGTGTTGTTTCTTAATTGATCAGTTCGCTCCCTACGGTCACAGGTCAGTTCGCTCCCTACGGTTGCAGGGATGTGATACTGGTAGTCTGATTTTAAATGTTGATCCTATATTTGGCACGCTGTGTGCTTCGATGTCTCCACCGTGACGCTTGACGATCTTTTCGCAAATGGCCAGCCCCATCCCTGTGCCCTCGTATTTTTCCCTGCTTACAAGGCGTTGAAAGGGTTTGAATAATTTATCAAGGTGCCTTTCGTCAAAGCCGATGCCATTGTCGGACACTGTGATCTCACAAAAGCCATCTTCTTTACCGCTCCAGGACGCTCCTGGTTCTTTGGCGCTCCAGGACGCTCCTGGTTCTTTGGCGCTCCAGGACGCTCCTGGTTCTTTACCGCTCCAGGACGCTCCTGGATGAGCAACAATGACCTTGATCGATACCACTGGGGGGACATCCGCCTTGTGGAACTTCAAGCCATTACCAACGAGGTTCATAAACAGTTGGTGCATCTGTAACTTATCGGCGTCAATAGTTGGCAGGACATCTGTCTCAACACGCCCGGCAGACTTGATTAAACGGGCCTCCAGGTCTGACAACACGTCCTTGAGGATGTCGTTTAGGTTAGTGGCAGAAAAGGGCTTTGCCCTGGTGCTTACTCGCGCGTAGTTGAGCAGGCCATCAATGAGGGTTTGCATCCGTTGTGCCGCCCCCTGCATTCGGGATAGATAATCCCTGCCCTCATCGGGGATGTTGGAGGCGTACTTGTCACCGAGGCGATCTCCAAAGGTGACGATCTTTCTCAGTGGTTCCTGGAGGTCGTGTGAGGCCACACTTGCAAACTCCTGCAGCTCCTCGTTACTGCGCTTGAGTTCCCGAGTATAAAGCGACAGGGAGTTCTTCATCTCTACCAGCTCACTAATGTCGGCGAGCAGGGCAAATGCCCCCGTTATGACACCGTCCGTATCCTTTATGGCAGAGATGTTGATACGACTGTGGAATTTCCTGCCATCATGGCGCCCCAGCAACTGCAAGGAGCCAGGAGTGTCCTGGAGCAGTACAGAACGATTCTTATTAAACGTGACATTTGACGCCACACTGTTGCCGGTTCTAAGGACGCTAACAAGGTTGTTGAGCAGATCGTCGTCCTCCTCCGTTGTAACTGCGAGGATGGGAGTTGTCTGGGCATCAGAGAGCTGTTGGCCTATGAGCTCGGACTGAGTCATGTTGAGCATATGGCAGAGGGAGTCGTTGACCTCGGTGATACGCATGTTGATATCTATTTCGAAAAACCCCTCAGGGGTGGTGTTGATTATGTTGCGGTATTTCTCTTCTGATTTCTTGAGGGCCTCCTCGATCCGCTTGCGTTCGGTCATATCGATAGACATACCGGCGAGCATCCTCTTCTTTAGCGCTCCAGGACGCTCCTGGTTCTTTGGCGCTCCAGGACGCTCCTGGTTCTTTACCGCTCCAGGACGCTCCTGGTTCTTTAGCGCTCCAGGACGTTCCTGGTTGCCGGTTTCGTCCTGGAACGGAAACTTGATGACAAGCCACTGGTGTATGCCATCCTCCTGCCGGAAGGTCTCTACCAGGTCAACCGTCTTGTTGATGGTCAACACCATTGCATCGTGGGCGCGCACCTCGGCTGCCCTCTCTGGGGGGAAGAGGTCAAGGTCGGTCTTGCCGATGATGTCCTCGATCTTCATGTTTGTAAAGCGTGCTACCTGTTCGTTTACGTAGATGTATCTGCCGTCCTCGTCCTTTATGAATGCCGCCATAGGGGAGTTCTTCATAAAGCTAAAGAACATATCCTGGGCGTGCTTTAGCTTGCGTTCCGTGAGCCTTCTCTCAATTATCCCGGTAAGCGTGTTGGCTATGGCCTGTAGAAACTCCTCCTCCTGGGCGTCTCTGATATGTCCGGCCACGACGTAGAGGTTGATGACCCCCAATATCCGCTCCCCAGATAAAATGGGTACACAGTAATGGCCATGCTGCATAACGTTATCGTATCTTATGTCGTGAAGTTCGTTTATCTCACCTACAAAGACTACCTTTTTAAAAGTGGCTGCCTTTCCACATATGCACTTACCAAAGGGCAGCTTGGAACATTTTGATAGTTGTCCTTCCTTAAACCCTTGTGAGGCCACCATCTCAAGCACCTCGGGTTCATCGCCTACAAGGAAGATACACCCCTTGGACTGGATCGACAGCCAGGGGATTGAGAGTATCACGTTTAGTATGTGTGACAACTGCTCCGTCAAGGGCAACGGCTCCAGGGCAGTTGTCAGGACGGAGCTTATGACCCGCTGTATATCGTAGTTGCGTCTTAATAGTTCTTCTGCTTTTTTGCGCTCAAATATCTCAAGGGACAACTGCTGGTTGGCAATGGAGAGCTCGCTGGTGCGTCTTTGTACCCTGCTTTCGAGGTTTTCCCTTGCCCTCTTGATGGCATCCTCGTTCTGTTTGCGTCGTGTGATGTCTCTTATTATGGCAATTGATATCCGCTGCCAGCATGGATCGGATCGGTCATTACAGTCGCTGGGCATGTCAACAAAACTTATGGCCACCTCTATGGGAAAAAAAGAGCCATTCTTGTGTTTTGCTGTTGTCTCAAACAGTCTTGGTTCGCCAGGGTTATAGAAGTCGCCGATGTTAGGGTTATCCACCAAAAATGTCTCAATGCCAAGCCCAATGGCCTCACTCCCCGTGTAGCCAAGGAGTTCCTCCGCCTCCGGATTTATGGATAATACCCTTGCATCCCCAAGGGTGTCATAATAGAGGGTCACAATGCCCATTGGGATGTTGTCTATGATAGTGCGTATGCGTTGTTCGCTCTTACCTAGCTCCAGGGTCTTTTCAAACAGACGGTCTTTGGTGTGCCTCACCTCATCAAACAAGCGCAAGAACCGCTCCTCAAGCATTACTATCTGGTCTGATCGTCTGGAAATAATAGGGTCGTTCCTTACATTTCCTTCCTGCTCCAGGGCACTCCTGGTGGCTGGGTCAAGGCCATCTACGCCCAACACGTCCTTGGAAAACTCCTCTATGCGCGTGTTTACCTTCTTGATGCGTCTCATAATATAAAGCAAGACAGACATAAATGACAGTATCAGCGTTGAGGCCATGAACAACCGCTGTCTCCTGTCCTCAGATATGATCATAAACTTTAACCTGTTGACCTCATGATTGGATATCAGCGATATAAACTGTATAGAGGTATCAATCTCACCGTAGTCAAGAAATGACTTACCCACCATCAGATAGCGATCCTTCAGGGAATCAATCGGTGTGCCTGCTGGTAAGACATCCGGTGTGTTGCTGCAAAAGAGCCTCTTGGTGGAGGTGTCCACAAGTACCACGGGGGCCTCTTCACTGACTGGTTTTATGATATCGAACAGGAAGTTGTCGTCAATGGGGTTTGCTATTATCATGGTTGCCAGTGGCAGGCCGTCGTCGTTGTCCTTTGTCGCTCCAGGACGCTCCTGGTTCTTTGTCGCTCCAGGACGCTCCTGGTTTAGTGTAGCTCCGGCAAGGATGTATGGGACGCCGTTAAAGGTCGTGATAAAGTATTGATTATTGACACTACTGATAAGCGCTTGTGTGGGGTTTAGCAATTGCTCTGGTATCGTCCTGTCACCGGCCTGCCCAACCACCGTAGGGGACGAAGCCGACCCGGCCACCGTAGGGAGCGAAGCTGACCCGGCGACCGTAGGGAGCGAAGCTGAATATACCTCCCTGACCCTGCCGGCAGGGTCTAGAAGGATGGCATATTCTATCCGCGCGAAGAAACGCAATATCGACTTTTTGGGCAGCCAGGGAGGTGGTTCGGAGGTGATAAGCGGTTGCGTCTTGCCCTGCTCTGCAAAGTGGGCGCTGGTTACGTACTTAAAAAAGCCCATCTGAGTAACAAACAGCTTTATTGACTGGTGATAGTTTATCATGGCAGAGTCGAAATGTGTCCTGTCATCCCTGGCCTTGATGCTGAGTCTCTCTCTGAGCTGGTTGTTGAGGGCAGTATCGAGGCGTTTGTCAAGGATCATCCCCAGTAACCCACCAGCGCTCAACCCTACAATCACGGTCAACACGAGCATCCTCAGTGTCAGGGGAATGCCCGAAAACAGCCCAAGGAGCCTATCGACGGTTTTAATCGGAGGAGGGTTCTCCAACAAGCTCGTTTTCCTTAAACTTCCAGCCATGTTTTTTTAACTGATCCACTGTGACCAGGGCATAGACCTTATCAATGGCATTGAGGTTTTGCAGGATGTACTGGACTAGTTTACCTGCATGTGGCTTAGATACACCTGCCTGCTCCCACGTCGTAAGGTTAAACGTGCGATATATCGTATACATGCCGGCGGCAAGTTTTTCGTTGTCTGCGGGGTCAACGCCGTTTATCTTTAGCGGTTTGACCCTGTCGCTGTATTTGAGATTATCCATAAACCAGAGGGTTTCATATCCTACGGCGCCCTTGAGAGAGGCCACCGTTGCAAGCATATCGGCAATGGTACCGACCTCAACCAGTCGGTGACCAAAGAGGTCCTCATTGGCCAGCAACAGACACCAGTGCCCCGGTCTTGTCTTGCAATGGAGGCGAACGACCGGCTTTAATGGCATGTCGTACTTGATAGCTCCGGCACCCTTTTGAACAGTTGCCAGGTCAGACCACTTGTGGAGCTTTCCCATAAATGCCTTGCGCACATCATCGAGGGAGATGTTATCAACGGGGTTGTCCTTGTTGACCAGCAAGGCAACCGACGATATGCCAAGCGTGTGATACTTTAACCCCGGCAAACGATCATTTGTCCCCGGGGGGCAACACATCCCTGTTATGTCGGCGCTCTTTCGCATCGCCGCACCGGCCACCGTCCCACACGTCCCCTCCACGACCGCTATCTTGAGCTTATTCTGCTTTTCGTACTGCCTTATCAGGGGCAAGATGGCCGGATAGAGTTGCTGGTCCAAAGCCAGGGCCAGGTCTGCCCCCTCAGCCCAGGCCTCATACTTAATGGGCTGTTTGACCCACTCTGCCGGCATCTGAAATATCCTTGCAGGGTCAGAAAACGGCGTCCCCCTCAACGGGTCCCTTGCCTTAGCGGGTTGCTTGATCTCAGCGCTTGCCGCCGTTATAAACAACATCACCAAAAGAGCATAAATTCCAATTTTGTATCTCATGACGCAATATCCTCCTTTTTTTCTCTTGTTAGGACTATTATAACATAAATCAATCGGATTGAGAATTTACGGCGCGTCAAGGGGACTTCTTCACGGCCGGGGCGGGTGCGACCCGCTGCGACAACATCGTGCCTCCCCCCTCCCCTTGCAGGGGGGGCCAGGGTCAAGAAGCGCCGCCCCTTTTTTTCTCTACTTGCTAATGATGCTGCCCACGACGGGGTCTATGGTGACGAGGAAGCTGAGTTTTTGGCTGAACAGCTTGATTTCACCGCCTGTGGAGCCGCCTTCGGCATAGAAGGTGACAGTCCACTTACCGCGAGTGAGTTCTCCCTCATCGGGGTCGTTGACGGAGACGCTCACGCCCTTTGGCAGTGGCCTTGTCTTGTTGTTATATGTGATGAGGCCGTTGTCCATATCCACGGTGAGCAGTTGTTCTTGCCCCTTGAGCTGCGCCATGTTCTTTAGATATCGCATCGTGGCAGCCAGTTCCCTGGTGGCAGCCCGCAGCTTTGCCGTCGGTGAGGAGTTCGTAAAGCCAACGCCCACCACCGCCATGATAATCATCATCAGAACCAGGGTGACAATTATCTCGATGAGCGTAAAACCACGCTGGTTAATGACCTGCCGCATACCATTATTGTAATCAACCGGCGCGGTTTTAGGCAACTAGCTGGGGTAAGGTTCAGTAAACAGTGGCTCAATAATACCAATGAAGGATTTATGCACCGTTGACAATATTCCATGTAGTCTTGGATAATAAAGAAGGACAAATAAAAACTCTATCAGGAGGAAACAATGCTACGGAATGTGACTGTTTTGGCGCGGATGTTATTGTTATTGGCGATAACCGTAGTCTTAACGACTGTTATAATCGTCTTAGGCTATGTGATTGTTTCAAATCTGTCATCGACAATCAATGAAGTAAATACGGATGGTGTACTTGCCACACGCTACCTTGCCAGCGCACAGGATGCTATGTGGCAGCTCCGTTACGGTATCTCCCAATATATAGCCGTGCAAGAGCCGGCTTCACGAAAAAAGATAATCGACGAAAGCCCCAAATGGTTTGGCGTTATGGACGAAAACTTAAGGCTCTATTCCAATACAAAACTTAATGAGGAGGCTATATCGGCATTAAAGGAAATGACAGACATCTTTACGCAATACAAAGAGGCGCGTCCAAGATGGTTTGAGCTAATGGAGGCCGGTAAGACACAAGAAGCTGCCGCGTTTCGTGCAAAGACGATCCTTATCTCAGGGGCCGGCAGTGTCAAGGCCCTGAATAAACTGATCGATATCCAGACAAGGCATATTGATAGTATAGTAAAACGTGCTGGTGTTACTGTATCCAGCGCTTCAATCAGGATATTAATTGCTGGTATCATAATCATAATCACAACGGTTATTCTGATAGTGTGGATAACGATGGCACTGCGCAGACAATTAGGCGGCGAGCCTCAGCATATAGCAGGTATCGCTCGAGGCGTTGCGGAAGGAGACTTAACGATCATGTTTGAGACCGTGCATAAATCCGAAACTGGAATCCTGTTGGCAATGAAGACCATGGTCGAGAAGTTAAAAGGAGTTGTTGCGGATGTCTCTTTGGCTTCAGATAGTGTTGCATCCGGTAGTCACGAGATTTCATTAAGCGCCCAGCGTTTATCGGATGGAGCCACCCAACAAGCGGCATCTGTCCAGGAGGCATCGTCTTCAATAGAGGCAATGGCGGCTATTATCAAACGCAATGCTGATAATGCCCAACGGACTAAAGGTCTTGCCGTTACAGTAGCCGCGGATGCACGTAAGAGTGGCAGGGCAGTGACGGAATCGGTAGAGGCGATGAAAGAGATTGCCAGCAGAATATCCGTCATAGAAGAGATAGCGAGACAGACTAATCTTTTAGCGTTAAATGCGGCAATTGAGGCAGCTAGAGCCGGTGAGCATGGTAAAGGTTTTGCCGTTGTAGCCTCAGAGGTTAGAAAGCTCGCAGCGCGTAGTCAAACCGCCGCCGGTGAAATAAACCAGCTCTCCGCCTCAAGCGTTAGCATAGCTGAACAAGCCGGCAAAATGATCAATAGCTTAGTCCTTGACATAGAAAAGACATCAGAACTGGTACAGGAGATAAGCGCCGCAAGTAACGAGCAAAGCATTGGGATTGAACAAATAAATAACGCCGTTCAGCAATTAGATGAGGTGATCCAGCAAAATGCCTCGGCTTCAGAGGAACTGGCATCCAGCTCAGAGGAACTAAGCTCACATGCTGAACAACTTAAGATATCCATCTCATATTTCAAGACAGCGTAGTTTGATGGCTAAAGCTATTTGCAGGAAGGATAACCCCCATGTCTAAGGGCGCACAGATAGAACAAGAGAGTTTTGATATTATAAGGGCCGGATTAAGGCGGTCATTTTCGGAGGCGGAGCTGGCCATCGTCCAGAGGGTCATACATGCCAGTGGGGATTTTAGCTTTGAGGACAACATCCGATTTCACCCCCGTGCCATTGAGGCCGGCATAGAGGCGATCCGAGAGGGCAAGGACATCCTGGTTGACGTACATATGGTACAGGCGGGGATAAACAAGAGGTTGCTTGAGCATTTTGGCGGTGAGGTGTTGTGTTACATCTCGGAGCCTGATGTAGCAGTTGAGGCGTCTCGGTTGTCCCTGACTCGGTCTGAGTGTGCCATAATGCGGGCATTTTCCGTTGCGGCCAACATAGGGATCGTGGCCATCGGCAATGCCCCAACGGCCTTGCTCAAGCTCCTGGAGATCGTTAGCGATGTATCCACATTCTTTACCGCTGGAGGTCGTACCTCCCCGCCCGATCTCATAGTAGGCATACCGGTGGGCTTTGTCAAGGCCGAGGAGTCCAAGGATTTGTTGTTAGCCAGCAGGTATCCATTCATCACCTCAGTGGGCAAGAAGGGCGGAAGCAGCATAGCCGCCGCAACAGTCAACGCCCTGCTGAAACTCTCCGCGGAAGAATGAGGGAAAAAAGAGAAGGGAGGGCCGTCCCCCCTTCTCTCTTGTTTTTTTTCAGTAGATGCTCCATTCACTGGGGACGCCTTGATCAACTGAGCCTATGGAGTTGATTGTAGTGCCGTCCATAAACCACATATATACGGCTCCGGTTGAGCTATTCTGCCAGAGCATATCATTCATGCCGTCGCCGTTATAGTCTCCCACTGCTTGCATATTCCATGTGCCAGCGTCTGAGGCGCCCTCTGTCATCTGTTTGAACAGGAGTTGAGTGCTGCTGCTGCCCTTAGGTTTTACAAAATCGCCTCCAACTATATTTGTACCATCCATCAGCCAGACATAGACATTGTTATTAGCATCCTGCCAGTGGATATCGGCCTTGCCATCGCCGTTATAGTCGGCCACGGCCTGAATATGCCAGGTGCTTGGTACCCCGCGGGAGATGTAATCACCTTTTTTGATATTTACGCCATCCATAAGCCATAAGTAGACATCCCCTGTCTTTTGGTTTTGCCATAGGACGTCTGCCTTATCATCGCCGTCAAAGTCTCCTATGCCTTTAATCTGCCAGTCAGCTTGCATGCTCTTGACCAGATAACCTCCGGCCTTCTGCGTATTGCCATCCATGAGCCAGACGTATACGGCGCCGGTTGAGGTGTTTTGCCACAACACGTCGTTTTTGCCATCGCCGTCGAAGTCGCCCGAACCCTTTACCTGCCAGTCCGATGTTACACCCTTGGCCGCAAAGGCCCCGGACGTTGTTGATGTACCATTCATTAGCCAGATATAGACGTCGCCTGTATCTGTGTTGTGCCATAGGACGTCAGCCTTGCCGTCGCCATCGAAATCCTCTGCCGCCCTGACCTTCCAGTTGGCAGGGACACCCTTGGCCGCGTAATCGGCCTTTGCCTTTGTGGTGCCATCCATTAGCCAGACAGCCACGTCATGGGTGGAGCTGCTTTGCATCAGCAAATCGCTCTTGCCGTCGTTGTTGAAGTCCCTTTTAGCTCGCTTTGGCGGTGCCACCTTAAAGTCCACAAAGACACTCTTGACCCCTGACATAGTAACCGTACACTGAGCGCCGTTGGTTACGTCACACCCCAACCATCCATTGAACCTCGAACCAGCACCGGCTACAGCGGTGAGGATGACCTGGGAGTTGGTCGCGTACGACCCCGTACCGGTGCTACCGTTGAAGGTGAGCGTCCCCGTTGATGGCGTTACCGTGCCATCTCCAGTGCCCGTTTTTATCACGGTCAGGAGGACACCACTATCGGTGACCCCATCAGCGGCATTGGCCTTATTAACGCCGCACAAGAGAACAACCCCTAACAACCCTGCTAACACACCTGCCAGAAACCTGTTACGATACATACAACCCTCCTTTGGTTATTTTATTGGTCATTAAACGTGCCACTATCTTGCCTGCCAATCGCCAGGAAGCCCGTGCGTGGCAAAATCACTTCCGTCTATTACCTTAATCCCATTCATGAGCCAGATGAAGACATCGCCCGTTGAGGTGTCTTGCCAAACCACATCGGTCTTGCCGTCGCCGTTGAAATCGCCAATGTCCCTGAACTCCCAGTTTTTAGGCATGGCATGTACGACATAACCGCCACCGATGTTCTTGGCGCCATCCATCAGCCAGATGGCGACATCGCCAGTAGTGGTGTCTTGCCAGAGGATGTCGTTTTTGCCGTCGCCATCAAAGTCGCTGACCGCCTTTACCTGCCAGTTGCCCGGGACGCCCTTGGCGGTGTAACCGCTACTACCCGATATTATATTGGCGCCATTGATGATCCAGACGTAGACGTCGCCATTGGCGGCCTGCCAGACCATGTCGCTCTTGCCGTCGTTGTTGAGGTCGGCCACGGCCTTGAGCGTCCAGTCCGAGGGCACGCCCTTTTGGACAAAGTCTTGGCTACGTATCTTTGTGCCGTCCATAAACCATACAACAACGTCGCCGCTACTGGCGTTTTGCCAGAGGATGTCAGTATTGCCATCGCCGTCGAAATCGCCAGTGTCCCTGAACTCCCACTCCTTGGGCATTCCACTATAGACAAGGGGTTTGTCGATTATCCTTGTGCCATCCATCAGCCAGATATAGACATCGCCGCTATTGATGTTTTGCCAGAGGATGTCCGTCTTGCCATCCTTGTTAAAGTCCCCGGTTGCCTTGATCTCCCAATCCGGCGGCATCCCCTTGACGACATAGCCACCTCCGGACGTTATCGCCGACCCGTTCATAGACCAGATAACGATGTCGCCTGTTGTGGTGTTTTGCCACACCAGGTCGCCCTTGCCGTTGTTGTCAAAGTCCTTTTTATGACGGGGGAACATCTTAAACCTGGCGTCAACTCTCTTGGGCTCCGTTACGGTGATTATGGTGACCGTACACTTATCATTGGTAACAACGGAGCCTTTGTCACACCCGCTCCAGCCAACAAACCCTGACCCCACCGCGGCTAACGCACTGAGTGTTACCTGATCGCCAGCCGAGTACGACGCCGTACCAGTTCTGCCGTTCCAGTTGAGTACGCCCTTTGATGGCTTTACGGTACCTTCCCCTGCGCCTGTCTTGTTGACGGTCAGGACAACGTCGCCATGCTTGTTAAATGTCACGGCCACCCTCTTGGAGTCCGTCATCGTGACCGTGCATACGTTTTCGGAGACATTATCACACCCGCTCCAGCTGTCAAAGTCTGAGGTCATATCCCCATCTGCCGTGAGGGTCACGGAGGTATTGAAGTCATACGCTATGAAGCCTAAATTGCCGTTCCAGGTGATAGAGGTTGATACCGCCATTGATACCTTCACCGAACCGTCACCGGTGCCCTGTTTGACGATGGTGAGGGTCTTTTTGGTTGCCGACTGACCATCCTGTGTCACCATGAAGGTCTTGTCTGCTATGGTTACTAAGGCAAATCGAGGGTTTGCGGTGGTGTTTGCTGCCACGGTGTAGGCCACCGCTCCGTTGCCCGTTCCTGTGCTGCCCGATGATATCAAAAGCCAGGAGGGATCGTTACTTGTTGCCGTCCACGGGCAGGCGCTGTTTGACGCCGTTACGGTTATGTTGTCGCTGCCCCCGACAGCAGGGAAGTTCTTGCTCGTTGGGCTTAGGGTGAAACTGCAACTTAAACCTGCGCCATCCTGTGTGACGGTGAATGTCTGTCCCGCTATGGTCATTGTGCCAGTGCGAGGGCTTGAACCGGTGTTGACATCCACCCAGTACACTACCGTACCATTACCGCTGCCAGAATTACCGGATGTTACCGCTATCCAGTCATTGTTACTCGTTGCCGTCCATGTGCAGCCACTGGTTGTCTTTACATTGATGTTGCCATATCCGCTGGTTGATGTGAAATTCTTGGTTGTTGGGGTGATTGATATGCTACAGTTTGGCGTCGGGGTTGGAGTAGGCGTTGGAGTGGGTGTGGGGGGCGGCGTAGGTGTTGGTGTAGGAGGGGGTGTTGGAGTTGGGGGCGGCGTAGGTGTGGGCGTAGCAGAGCCAGGAGCAAACTTCTGGATACGGTTGTTATCAGCATCAGCCACATAGACATTGCCTAAGCTGTCTACCGCTACTCCTCTGGGGTACATAAACTGCCCGTTACCGCTGCCGGAGCTTCCCCACTGGGTTAGATACTTACCGCTTGAATCAAACTTCTGGATACGGTTGTTACCAGTATCAATCATATAGACATTGCCGGAGCTGTCTACCGCTACTCCAGAGGGGTGCATAAACTGCCCGTTACCGCTGCCGGAGCTTCCCCACTGGGTTAGATACTTACCGCTTGAATCAAACTTCTGGATAAGGTTGTTAGTACTATCATCCACATAGACATTGCCTAAGCTGTCTACCGCTACTCCAGAGGGCCAAATAAAGAGCCCATTGCCGACGCCGGAGCCTCCCCATTTGGTTATGTATGTACCGCTTGGGCTAAACTTCTTGACAAGGTTGTTATTACCATCAGTCACATAGACATTGCCTAAGCTGTCTACCGCTACTCCACATGGGACTCGAAACCGCTCGTTGTCTATGCCGTAGCCTCCCCATTGGGTTATGTATGCACCGTTTAAGCTAAACTTCTGGATACGGTTGTTAACAGTATCACTCACATAGACATTGCCGGAGCTGTCTACCGCTACTCCTCTGGGGTACATAAACTGCCCGTTACCGCTGCCGGAGCTTCCCCACTGGGTTAGATACTTACCGCTTGAATCAAACTTCTGGATAAGGTTGTTAGTATTATCAGTCACATAGACATTGCCTAAGCTGTCTACCGCTACTCCAAAGGGATAATAAAACTGCCCGTTACCGGTGCCGAAGCTTCCCCACTGGGTGACATAGACATAGCTGTCCGCGTATGCGGTAGCATACATCGTGAGCGTGGCTACAACAGACAGCGCCAGCGCTATGACAATTGCAATCGCCTTCAGGATTGCCATTAATTGATTTGTCCTGGACATAAAATATATACCTCCTTTGTCTACAAAACTAACGCTATATCCCCTGACCCCTGGCATTAATGGAGGTGGAGATGGCGTTGCTCTGCAGGTACGATCTCAACTCAACTACCGACGTGGATTTCTTGATAAGCTCGCTAAACTCATCCAGCTTATCGACCTTATCAATGGACCTGACCATGTCCATGAGATCAAGCCCCTCAGAGCCATACTTGATCTCAAGCATCCATTCTATCCCTTTCAGTTCGCCTTCCAACCTACCTTCCTGCCTGCCTTCCTGCCTGCCTTTCAGTTCGCCTTTTGTAAATACGTCCTTAAAGACTTCGTATTCATCCAAATCAATAGTTATCGGCATGTTCAGTACCTCCTCTTTTACCTTATATGTCAAATTTTTTAAACCGGAAAGATATAGCAACTTCCTGATATAATCCTCCCTTTCCCTGGGTGGCAGCGGGTAAAACTTATCAAGAATCTTCTTTATGGTGACATCTGGATCGTCGATCTTGCACAGAATAGCCAGCACGTTATCATCAGGGTCATCGCTGTCAATGAGTTGGTTGCCGTCAACATTACGCATGTCTATCAACTTGTAGGCATATTTTATCAACCCAAACTCCATGTTAGTTTCCATATTGAGTGGCTTGTTGCCAACATACAAGACAAACTGTATTGGTAATCTGTCGTATTGGTTGTATATAAACGCGGAATATAGATACATACGTTTCAGCATCGCATTATCGTTTGTAGATTGCAACTCTATTTGGACTATATTACCATCTGCAGTCTCAAATGCAATATCGACATACCTGACCTGAACATCGGGGAATTGGATATCTATGAATTTGTATGCCTCATATCCCGTCAGCAGTTTTAGAAACCTCTGCGGCACATCTTTAATGATGTCCTTTAATGTTATGTCATATTTTTGGTGCATTATGATTATTATCTCATGTTACGCACGGAATTCTTGTAATGCGCTGAAGCTTGCTTGCAAAGCTTTAAGGTAGAGCTTATTTTTTAAAGCAAAGTGGCTAACATGATGCTTCATATTAATAGCTTCAAGCTTAAAAAAGGCATAAATTGCAGCAAAAAAATGATTGCTCTGTGTTTTAACTGTTCTTGTCGGAGATTTAGACAAAGAGGTATTGGATTTTATCGATTTATGGAAGACTTCAACTTTCCACCGTTTCTCATAGAT
>JADFXD010000155.1 GCA_015233725.1 Nitrospirota bacterium
TGTCTATACTCACCATAATTCATTCTGGAACGGTTTTTCCGATAATAACGTAAATAATCTTCAACTTCTTTGCATTTTGGCACTTTTTCTAAAGACATAATTATCTCTTCAATTTTACCTTCCGGTAGCACCCCAAACAACCGTGGTCATGCAGCTACCGCCATTGTTTGTTTTTGTAGGTGTTTGGGTGGTCGTCTTCGTCGTGGAGGATCAACCCATAATGGCAATGGTACCCTTCATCTGGTATCTTTGTTATATTATGCATATAGCCCTCCTATGTTTTAGGTTACGAATCATAACTATATTCTAAAACATTTGTGAGGGCTAAAAAAAAGCACCCTTTAATTTTTGATGCACCCTTTTTATCCTGAAAGTTGTTTTTCTTCAGTGAAATAGGGTATTATAAACAGATACTACATTTAATCAGGGAGAAAAATAATAGCATATATGACGACGTTACAAGTAAGCATAGAAGATGAGATGAAGGTATGTTACCTTGATTACGCCATGAGCGTAATCATCGGCAGGGCATTGCCTGATGTCAGGGATGGCCTCAAGCCGGTGCAGAGGAGGATACTTTATGCCATGTTCAGGGAGGGGTTGCTCTCCAGCAAGAGGTACTCCAAGTGCGCCGGTGTGGTCGGTGAGGTCTTAAAGAAGTACCATCCTCATGGTGACAGCGCTGTCTACGATGCAATGGTGAGGCTGGCGCAGGACTTCAATATGCGCTATCCCCTGATCGACGGTCAGGGGAATTTTGGCTCAATGGATGGCGACCCCGCGGCGGCTTATCGGTATACGGAGGCAAGGTTGGCCAAGATCGCCGAGGAACTCTTAAACGACATCGACAAGGAGACCGTTGACTTTATACCCAACTTCGACGAGACCACCGAGGAGCCTATCGTGCTGCCGGCGTCTCTGCCCAATCTGATAATCAACGGGGCGGCCGGTATTGCCGTGGGTATGGCAACCAACATCCCCCCGCACAACATAACCGAGGTGATAGATGCCCTCGTGTATCTCCTTGAAAATCCCAACTCTGAGACAAGCGCCCTGATGAACTACATCAAGGGGCCGGACTTCCCCACTGGCGGCCTTATATTTGGGCTTGCGGGCATCACGGATGCGTACGAAAAGGGCAGGGGGCAGATCCGTGTCAGGGCAAGGGCGGTCATCGAGCAGAGGCAACGCGGCGGCGACAGCATCATCATCACGGAGATGCCGTATCAGGTCAACAAGGCCCGCATGATGGAGAAGATCGCAGAGCTTGTGCGGGAAAAAAAGCTCGAGGGCATATCTGACCTCCGGGACGAATCCGACAGGGATGGCATAAGGGTGGTCATAGAGCTCAAGAAGGACGAAATGGCACAGGTCGTGCTCAACAACCTCTACAAGCACACACAGATGGAGGTCACCTTTGGGATTATAATGTTATCCCTCTCCGGCGGGCAGCCCCACGTGATGCCTCTGAGGACCATCCTGCAACACTTCCTGCAGCACAGGCGCGAGGTCATCATCAGGCGCACCAGGTATGACCTCAAAAAGGCCCTGGAGAAGGCCCACATCCTCGAGGGTCTCAAGACTGCCATAGACAACCTCGACGCCATAATAAGGCTCATCAGGACATCCGAAAGTCCTGAAGTAGCAAGGGCGGGGCTTATCAGCAACTACCCCCTGAGCGATATCCAGGCCCAGGCTATCCTCGATATGCGTCTGCAACGTCTGACCGGCCTTGAACGGGAAAAGATCGTGGCCGAGTACGAACATACCATCAGGGAGATAGAGAGATTGAGGTCGATACTTGCCAGCAATACCCTCATTGCTGAGATAATCAAGGGCGAACTGCTTCAGATAAAAGAGAAGTACTCCGATGAGCGCAGGACAGAGATCGTCTCGGACATACAGGAGATATCCATCGAGGACCTCATCACGGAGGAGGAGATGGTCATTACCGTTTCGCACAATGGCTACATCAAGCGAAACCCGCTCTCTGAGTACAGGCAGCAGCGTCGAGGCGGCAAGGGGATGACGAGCATGGAGACGCGCGAGGAGGACTATGTTCAGCAATTATTCATAGGCTCCACGCATAACCACATCCTGTTCTTTTCAAACTATGGTCGTCTGTACTGGCTTAAGATATATCAGATACCGGAGGCTGGCAGGGCGGCCAAGGGCAAGGCCATGGTCAACCTCCTGCAGATTCAGCCGGGTGAGACTATAGCCACGGCCCTCCCCATCAAGGGGTTTGAAAAGGGCTACCTGATCATGTTTACCAAAAAGGGGATCGTAAAGAAGACCCTGCTCAATGAGTTTAGCAATCCACGGGGCAAGGGGATCATTGCCATCAGCATAGATGAGGATGACGAGCTAATGGCCGTGCGCTATACCGATGGCCAGTCGGACGTGTTGATTGGCACACGTCTGGGGCACGCCATACGTTTCAATGAGGAGGATGTGCGTTCAACGGGCAGGGCATCGAGGGGGGTCAAGGGCATAAGGCTCAAAAAGGGAGATGAGGTCGTCTCGGCGGAGGTCATTGAGGACAAGACCACGTTGTTGAATGTGACGGAGTTTGGTTTTGGAAAGCGTTCGAGTCTCCAGGAGTATCCTCTTCAGGGTCGTGGTGGTCAGGGGGTTATATCCATAAAGGTGACAGAAAAGGGTGGCAAGGTGGTTGGCCTTATACAGGTCAGGGATGAGGATGAGATAATGGTGGTGACCAAGACAGGCAAGAGCATAAGAACCACGATCGATGCCTTCTCCATAACCGGCCGTAACACCCAGGGCGTAAAGCTGATGGACGTCGGCAAGGACAACATGATCATGAGCATCGGCAAGGTGGCTGAAAAAGACAGGATCGAGTAAAGGAGAATGTAATAGTTCAGCATACATTTGAAATATTGTGTACAAGTCGATATAATGGCGCGTCAAGGGCAATGGTGCCCTTGCAGGGGGGGCCGAAACACCGCCCCTTTCTTTCCCTATAGAGGTTACGAGTCCGTTACAAGGAATGTCTCCAGTATCATCATTCCCTTGTAGACCCTGACCCCTCTATCTGTGAGTAAGTATGCCCTGCTTGTATCCTGTGTGATGATGCCGCAATCTTTTAGCTGTTTGATGTGGAATACCAGCCGTGTGTGGTCAATCAGGGAGAGTTCGCGATTTAGTTCCATAAACCGCATGGAATGCTGATGAACTAGTTTAATCAGGTTACGTCTTAGCGGATTTGAGATGGAGCCCAGGATGAAGTCCATATCTACTGCGCTGATTTCCTTTGCAAAGGTAGTCTCCTCGATCTCACGTTTAATTATATCGAGGAGTCTTTCGGTTGTAAATGGTTTTGGCAGATAATCCACGGCCCCGCACTTGATGGAATCTATGGCATCTTCAATGGTTGCAGAGGCAGTAATAATGACGACCTTGGTCATGGGTCTTATTTGTTTTATCTCTCTGATGGCCTCAATGCCTTTCATACCTGGCATTGCAGTGTCCATCAGGACGATGTCAAAGCCATCGCTGTTGGCCTTATCGATGGCATCTCGCACACTAACGGCATAATCGGCATAATAGCCGGCTGAGATAAGGATATCAGTTATTTGGCGGCTGAAATCGGCATTATCGGTGACAACGAGGAGCTTTTTCATTGTTTAGTGACCGCAGGCAGGGTTATAGTATCCCTTATTACTTCCCTTGGACTATTGTAGGGCTCCACGTTAATATCGTGTTGCTTGATTATAGACACATTAGGGGTTCGTTCTATTTTTAGCCTGAGAAGGTGCAAGGATGGGATATTGGTTGTTAAATAATTATTTATCTCAGTGGCTATATTACATGACACACTTACTGTACAATTAAAATAGGTTTCATCCTTCTTCCCCTTACACCCACGAGCCACACTGAGCTGTTGGTTAGTGTAAGGCATAAAATCTCGTTTTTCGCTATTCAATAATGCATGTTCTCTTGTCTTCCTCGCATAATTATTTAATAGTTCAAGTATATATCAAGGTTTCTACACTTGTCAATATGACGGATCGGAAATAAAGAAAAGAAGAAAGAAAGAAAAAGGGAGGCGGCTCCGCCCCTCCCTCAGACCCACCCTGCAAGGGGGCCAGCCCCCTTGACCCCAT
>JADFXD010000072.1 GCA_015233725.1 Nitrospirota bacterium
TGTCCTACTGGGGCGGCAATGGCAACGGCAGCGTCAGCGGGATGTTTAGCCATCCCAGTTCGATAGCGGTGGACAACACTGGCAACGTCTATGTAACGGACGGGCAAAACAACAATGTACAGCAGTTTGGCGGGGATGGTCAGTTCATATCGTCCTGGAACGGCGGAGGAGGCTCAGGAGGTGCAAACGGTAATCTGTTTGACCGTCCAAGTGGCGTGGCAGTAGATTCCCTTGGCAACGTATTTGTGGCCGAGGCGGGCGCCAACCGTATCCAAAAACTGACAAAGACCACAAAGACAAGACCCGCGGCGATCAAGGCCCTGACAGGCGACCTCAACGGCGACGGCAAGAGCGATATCGTCTGGCAAGATACTACCACCGGCGACGTCGCCGCCTGGTTGCTCAACGGGCTTACGATATCCAGCGGCAACTATCTCTCTAAAGGCATACCGAGCAACTGGCAGATAGTCGCCATCGGCGACCTCAACGGCGACGGCAAGAGCGACATCGTCTGGCAAGATACCACCACCGGCGACGTCGCCGCCTGGTTGCTCAACGGGCTTACGATATCCAGCGGCAACTATCTCTCTAAAGGCATACCGAGCAACTGGCAGATAGTCGCCATCGGCGACCTCAACGGTGACGGCAAGAGCGATATCGTCTGGCAAGATACCACTACCGGCGACGTCGCTGCCTGGTTGATGAACGGGCTTACGATAAGCAGCGGCAACTATCTGGCTAAAGGCATACCAAGCAACTGGCAGATATTAGCGATCGGCGACCTCGACGGCGATCACAAGAGCGATATCGTCTGGCAAGACACAAACACCGGCGACGTCGCCGCATGGCTCATGAACGGGCTTACGATAAGCAGCGGCAACTATCTCTCTAAAGGCATCCCAAGCAACTGGCAGATGTTAGCCATCGGCGACCTCAACGGCGACGGCAAGAGTGATATCGTCTGGCAAGATACCACCACCGGCGACGTCGCTGCCTGGTTGATGAATGGGCTTACGATAAGCAGTGGCAACTATATATCTAAGGGCATCCCAAGCAACTGGAAGATAGTAGCCATAGGTGACCTCGACGGCGATCACAAGAGCGATATCGTTTGGCAGAACACCACCACCGGAGACGTCGCCGCATGGTTGATGAATGGACTTACGATAAGCAGCGGCAACTATCTGGCCAAGGGTATACCTGGCAACTGGCAGATTCAATAACGTAAGAAAGGGGGGCTGATGGGCCAGGAGCGTCCTGGAGCGGTAAAGACCAGGAGCGTCCTGGAGCGGTAAAGGCCAGGAGCGCTGCCCTCCTTCTTTCTTTTCCCTCCGTTGTGTTATAATTAAGGCATATGGGAAAGACAGCGAAGGTATACTTTGCAAGGGCGAGGTCAACGAAGTGGCGCTACAGCGACAGCATGCCCGGAAAGCTACAACGGCTTATGGCTGAGGTTGGGCTGTCGGCGTACTTCAACAAGGACGAGTGGGTAGCCGTCAAGACGCACTTTGGCTCACCGGGCGCTCATAGGATAGTACGACCGACATTTCTGAGGACGGTCGTTGACACACTTAAGACCGTAGGGGCGAAGCCATTTGTGACAGACACCGTGAGGATCCAGGGGCTGGACTACCTCGAGGTGGCAAATGCCAACGGGATAAATCACCTCTCCGTGGGGGCGCCCGTTATCCTTGCCGATGGTCTGTATGGCAAGGACAGTATCCTTATAAAGGCCGGTGATATATTAGGGGAAATAGCCGTGGCCTCCGTCATACACGACGTAACGGCCATGGTGGTATGTTCACATGTAAAGGGACACATAAATGCCGGTTACGCCGGGGCGCTAAAGAACCTTGCCATGGGGGGAGTGAGTTCTTCGCACAGACACTGTGGCTGGAAGTGTGGCAGGGGGGCTATGCACACAATAGGGGAGGGCATGATGCAGTGGGAGCAGGACGTGTGTCAACACTGTATGCAGTGTGTTGAGGTCTGTCCCCTTGAGATCATCGCGTTTGTTGGGGAGAAGATGGTATGGGACTCAGACAGGTGCTGGAGGTGTGGGCGTTGTCAACGGGTATGTCCTGCATCGGCCATCTGTTTTCCGGGGACTGATGAGCGTTTCATGCGCTCTATGGCAGAGTCCGCAAGGGCAGTGCTTGGCACGTTTTCCCCCTCAAAGGTGCTATACATAAACTTCCTGACAGAGATACAGCCAGAGTGCGACTGTATGCCCACGGCAGACGTGCCGATGATCCAGGACATCGGTATCCTGGTAAGCGACGACATGGTAGCCATAGAGCGGGCTTCCATTGACCTGGTGCTTAAGGAAAGACCGTTGCCATCCTCGGCAGCCGATGGCCTCACGGGGGATGTCTTTAAGTCGATCCACGCAAAACCATACGAGTTCCAGCTCATTGAGGCCGAAAGACTTGGGCTTGGAAGTTCCTCATACGAGTTTATTACGCTTACGTAGAAGCGTTTTATCAGAAATATATTCCAGGAGGCAAAGAGTGGACACTAAGTTTGACTACACGGTTGAGACCACAAAGGGGTTTGACAAGGTCGTTGAGGATATCGTGGAGCGTAGCAAGGCCAATGGATTTGGCGTACTCCATATCCACGACGTACAGGCAACGCTGGCATCCAAGGGCTTTAACAGGAGCGCCCTTAAGATTATCGAGGTATGTAACCCCGGTTACGCCGATAAGGTATTAAAGGCCGACATAAAGATATCCCTGATGCTTCCCTGCCCCATATGCGTATACGAGGAGGGTGGCAAGATATTCGTAAGCGCGCTGAGACCCAACGTCATAGCGGATTTCTACCCCGATGCCGGCATAAAGGCAGTTGCCGAAGAGGTCGATAAGGCAATCCTCAAGATCGTACAAGAGGCAGCGTAGGACTAGTGAGGGCAAGGCCCTCCCTTCTCTTCTCTTTCACAAGGCTTGTCAAATATCTATGAGACGTGCTATCTTAATAGTGGTAGCGATGGATAAGGAGCTCCTTAACAGCAACGACATAAACCGGATTATCTCCAGGATAGCTCATGAGATTATTGAGAGGAACAGGGGATGTAAGGGATTGTGCATTGTTGGCATCCAACAGGGGGGCGTACAGCTTGCCAGCAGGATTGCCGAAAAAATACGCAGCATAGAGAATGTAGATGTGCCGTCGGCCTCACTTGATATATCGTTTTACAGGGATGACCTCGATATCAGAAAGACCCAGCCGGTGGTCAGAAAGACGAACATGCCCTTTGACATCAACGGCAGGACCATCATCCTCGTTGATGACGTGATCTACACGGGGCGCACGGTAAGGGCGGCAATGGATGCCCTCATGGATTTCGGCAGACCCGCCCAGATACAACTGGTCGTCCTCATCGACAGGGGACACAGGGAGCTGCCTATCAGAGCAGACTATGTCGGGAAAAACATACCAACCTCAAAGGCAGAAGACATCAAGGTACTAATTGATGAGCACGGTCAGCAGGATAAGGTCTATATCCAACGTGTTCAGCGGGGATTATGAATAAGAACCTCAGTAATAGTTAACCTAAGTCAAATGAAATAATTGCGTATGTAGTTTACTCCGCTGACATACAATAGTACCAACAACCGACATGAAAAGCAAAAAATTTGCGTGAATATTTAGTTGATAGTGCCGTAAGAAGGTGTGTTTAGTTGCCTGAAATTATACGACCGGAGTTAACTCAATAGGCAATAAAACTTTTGTCCATGTACTTATTTGTTAAAATAAAGCGTTTACCGCATAATACACAGCAGATGATACAAGTCCGCCAACAGTGGAGGATAAAAACATAGAAAGCCCCCTACCCATCCCATTTCTTATAAAAACTACGTTGAGCCATATAAATGATATGGAGCCGGTTACGAAAGATAATATTAACGCTGTCATAGACATAATCTCATTCTACCTTTTACCTGGGAAAATTATATCACATTTATTTAGCCATTGTCAAAATTGTTTTGTCACAGTCCAAGGGGTAGATGTCGGCATGTGAAGATATAGAATGAGTACATAATCCACTACCCACCACCACCCCATTTAATGAAATGGCAAAGATAATTGTTCATTATTCCAATTCTGTTTATATTGGAAATTAGATACAGCAACGCCTAATAATCTAACTTTCCTTGTTCCAGCTTCAGTGTTTTTTAATAGATGCTTGACATACTCCATAATAACATCAGCATCATTTATCATATATGATGCGCTGATACTGCGGGTTATAGTATGGAAGTCATGATACTTTATCTTCAGGGTAATCGTCCTGCCTCTCAGATTAAGCTCTTTCAGGTTCTGTTCAACGATTGAAGACAGCGATTTTAATATATCGAGCATGAGGCATTTATCAGAGATATCCTCTTGAAGCGTAACCTCTTTACCCAACGATTTCCTCTCCCTATCTGAGATAACAGGCCTATCATCCTTACAGTGTGCTATCTTGTAGAGATTAATACCCATCTTACCAAGCATACCTACCAATTCAGCCTCAGAAAGACGCTTAAGGTCTCTGCCATTTCTGATACCTCTCTCAATCAGCATTTTCTCTGTAACCTTACCAATGCCAAAGAATTTTCCGATAGGTAGAGCCTCTATGTACTTATCTGCGGCATCAGGAGGTATAACAGTGATACCATCAGGTTTGTTATGCTCTGATGCTATCTTGGCCAAGGACTTGTTAAAGGATACCCCCGCAGAAGCTGTAAGCATAGTTGTCTTGTATATCCTTTCTCTTATCTCCTCAGCTATAGATGTTGCTGAAGAAATGCCCTTCTTGTTCTCGGTTACATCAAGGAAGGCCTCATCTAATGATAACGGTTCTACAAGGTCTGTATAATCATAGAAGATGTCTCTTATCTCTGATGATACTGCCTCATATACATCGAACCTTGGCCTAACGAATATGGCAGTAGGGCACAACCTGTATGCTGTCTTAGATGGCATGGCTGAGTGTATCCCATACCTCCTTGCTTCATAGGAACACGTTGCAACGACCCCCCTTTTATCGGGGAGGCTTCCAACAATAACAGGTTTGCCTCTAAGATCAGGGTTATCCCTCTGCTCTATCGAGGCATAGAAGGCATCCATATCAACGTGTATTATTTTCCTTATTCTCATCTTAATGTCAATCTAACAACGAGACATGTAAGGTAGCACTCCAATCAAGCGTGGATGAGGTATAAAGTATTGAAAAGAGTGGGTTGGTCGCAGGTTGATGTATTGTTCATAGTCTACCTTAGTCGTAAGCTCAAGCCTACGCATTATGGGGTCAAGGGGACTTATTCGTGGTCGAGGCGGGTGCGACCCGCTGCAACAACATTGCGCCTCGCCCCTCCCCTTGCAGGGGGGCCAGGAGCGTCCTGGAGCAAAAAAAGAAGCTCCGCCGCCCTCCTTTAGACAACGGACTCGTAACTCAGTGTGAGAAGAGCTTCATTAACACGGCTATGGCTGCGACTCCCGCCGTCATGATAGTGCCTAGTCTGATCGAGAGTCGAAGCTCAAGCTCCTTCAAATCCCGCTTTGTAGCCAAACCCTCTTCTATCAAGCCGGACATCGCCTCCGCCTGTACCTCGGCCTGTTCCTCCGTAAAACCAACGGCCTTTAGCTTCTTCACATATGCGTGTGTATCAAAGATAAGGGTGTCTTTCATGAGCTTCCTCTATGCTCCATTGTATCATGTTGATAGCAAAAAACGCAAACAACTTCTTAACCCACTTCTTGAGGATGTCAGTACATGCCGGTGTAGTATCAGGCTATGTATCAGTGGCAATCTTTTGAGCGCTGTGTTTTATTGCAAATTCATAGGCGTTTATAAATGCTATAGATTTTTCACCTGCAAAGAAAGCATCTCTTATACTTTTTCCAACACTCAACCTGTCAACTGGCCATTTATGGGGTCAAGGGGTCCGTGACCCCTTGCAGGGGGGTTCTAAAGGGGGGGCGGAGCCGCCCCCTTTTTTTTCTTTTCTTTTCTTATCCCTTCTGTTTCTTCATTGACAGCGATATCCGTTTCCTCTTGGTGTCTACCTCCAGGACGGTTACGTTGACCTTCTGCTGGACCTTGACTACATCGGTGGGGTTCTTTACGTACCGATCCGCAAGCTGACTGATGTGCACCAGGCCATCCTGATGAACCCCAATATCGACAAAGACTCCAAAGGCCGTGATGTTTGTTATAATCCCCGGCAAGCTCATCCCGGGCTTTACGTCCTCGATGGTCTTGACCTCGTCATGAAAACGGATGGACTCAAACTGCTGCCTGGGGTCACGCCCTGGCTTGGCCAACTCCTCAAGGATGTCGGTCAAGGTCGGAACGCCCACGGTGTCCGTGACGTATTTTCTGATATCCACCAGCTTGCTGATGTCGGCGTTGTGCACCAGGTCGCTCACAGAGCACTTGAGGTCATCGGCGATTGCATAGACGATCTTGTAGCTCTCCGGGTGCACGGCGCTTGCATCGAGGGGATTTTCAGCCTCCCTGATCCGCAAAAACCCCGCCGCCTGCTCAAAGGCCTTTGGCCCGAGCTTGGAGACCTTCTTGAAATCCTCTCGCGCACGAAATGGGCCGTTAGCCTGCCTGTACTCAACGATCCTCGCGGCAAGCTGTGGTCCCAGGCCGGAGACGTAGGTCAACAACTGCTTGCTCGCCGTGTTGACCTCCACGCCAACGGCGTTGACGCAACTGACAACAACGTCATCGAGGCTGCGTTTGAGCGCCCCCTGATCGACATCGTGCTGATACTGCCCAACCCCGATGGACTTTGGGTCTATCTTGACCAGCTCCGCCAGCGGGTCCATCAGCCGTCTGCCTATTGACACCGCCCCCCTGACCGTGACATCGTGATCGGGAAACTCCTCACGCGCCACCTCTGAGGCCGAATATACAGAAGCGCCACTCTCGTTGACCAACACAGTCTGGATCGAATCAGGCAACGCCAGGCCCCGTACAAAGGCCTCCGTCTCACGGCCAGCCGTGCCGTTGCCAATGGCGATGGCATTTATTTCGTACTGCTGACAGAACGTCCTAATTTTATTTGCGGCCTCTGAGGTCTGTCTTTCGGACTGATGGGGATAGATCGTGTCGTTGTGCAGCAGCTTACCCTGCCTGTCCATGCAGACGACCTTGCAGCCGGTGCGAAACCCAGGGTCTATGGCAAGGACGGTCTTCTGACCAAGCGGCGGGGCCAGGAGCAACTGACGCAGGTTTTCGGCAAAGACCTTTATGGCATCCTCATCGGCGCGTTTCTTGGTAGCCAGACGTATCTCCGTCTCCATAGAGACCGACAGCAACCTCTTGTAGCTGTCATGGATTGCCAGCCTGACCTGTTGAGAGTCGGCGCCATCGCCCTTGACAAATAGCGACATGAGGGTCTCCAGGGCCTCCTCCTCCGGCGGTGTCGTGCGAAGCGACAAGAACCCCTCCTTTTCGCCGCGCCTTAAGGCCAGGACCCTGTGAGATGGGGCGCTTGCCACAGGCTCCTCCCAATCGAAGTAGTCCTTGTACTTAAGCCCCTCTTCCTCGCTGTCGGAGACCGCCTTTGACCTGAACGTCCCCTTGAGCTCAAACAGCTCACGCATCTTTGCGCGCCCTGCCTGGTCATCGTTGACCCACTCGGCGATGATGTCCCTCGCCCCTGCAAGGGCATCCTCTGCGTCCTTGACGCCCTTTTCTGTATCGACGTAGCCTAATGCCTCTGCAAGCGGGTCTACGCCCTCCTGGGCAAAGATGAGGCTTGCCAGCGGCTCAAGCCCCTTTTCACGGGCAATGGTTGCGCGCGTGCGTCGTTTGGGGCGATATGGCAGGTATATGTCTTCCAGGACGGACATCGTCTCGGCCTTGAGGATACTCTCCTTTAGCTCGTCGGTGAGTTTTCCCCTCTCCTGGAGCGACTTCAGGATCGCCTCCCGACGCTTGTCTAGTTCCAGCAGTTGCTGGCTCCTGTCCCGGATTGTCGTGATCGCCACCTCATCGAGGCTGCCCGTGGCCTCCTTTCTGTACCTGGCAACAAAGGGAACCGTAGCCCCCTCATCCAGCAGTACAACCGTGGCTGCCACCTGCCACTCTTTAACGGTCAGCTCCTGAGATATCTTTAAGACATGTTCGTTATTCATTTTCTATTAATCCTACAGTTCTATAATATTTCAACACTAAGATAAGAAAGAGAAGAATGGGGGCGCTACCCCCTGACCCCCTGGAAAGGGGCGGCGCTGCCCCCCTTTCAAACCCCCTGCAAGGGCACCAGTGCCCTTGACCCATTAATCCTTAATCCTGCTCTCCCCCACTACCGGCCAGGCTTATCGGGATGGGTTTGACGTTCCATATCTCTTGGGCATACTCCTTGATCGTCCTGTCGCTTGAGAAATAGCCCATCGAGGCCACGTTGAGGATAGACATCCTTGTCCACCTGCCCCAATCTGCATATGCCTCATTGACCCTGTTCTGACACTCAATGTAGTGACCAAAGTCGGCAAGCAGAAAGAACCTGTCACCCTGATACAGGAGCGAATCGGTTATAGGCCTGAACAGATCAGGCTGTGACTGATTAAAGTATCCCCCCTGGATCATGTCAATGACCTGTCGCAGGTGCGGGGTGTGGTCGTAGTAGTGCCTTGGATTGTAGCCTTTACACCTTAAATCCTCGATCTGCTCGGCAGTGAGTCCAAAGGTGAAGAAGTTATCCTTGCCCACCTCCCGTCTGATTTCGACGTTTGCCCCATCGAGGGTGCCGATGGTAAGGGCGCCGTTGAGGGCGAACTTCATGTTACCGGTGCCCGATGCCTCGGTGCCGGCGGTGGATATCTGTTGGGAGAGGTCAGAGGCCGGCAACAGCTTTTCGGCCAGCGTTACGGAGTAGTTCTCTATAAAGACGACCTTTAGTTTTTCACCCACGACGGGGTCGTTGTTGACGACGTCTGCAATGGAGTTTATGAGCTTTATGATGAGTTTGGCCATATAGTAGCCTGGGGCTGCCTTGCCGGCAAAGATCACCGTCCTGGGGATGAAGGCGCCACGCGGGTTTGTCTTTATCTTGTTATACATGTAGATGACGTGCATGGCGTTGAGCAGTTGGCGCTTGTACTCGTGGAGCCTCTTGAGTTGGCAGTCATATATGGAGTTTGGGTTTATGCTGATGCCCTGGTGTTCCATGATACAGACGGCGAGGTGGCGCTTGTTTCTCTGTTTGATTTCATGCCATCGTTTCAGGAAGTCATTATCGTTGCTGAAGGGGAGGAGCTTTTTGAGGTCTTTGAGGTTTGTGATCCAACTATCCCCGATGGCTCCTGTGATGAGTCGTGCCAGTTCGAGGTTGCACAGCATCAGGAAGCGTCGCTGTGTGATGCCGTTGGTCTTGTTATTGAACTTGTGGGGCCACAGCTCGTAGAAGTCCTTAAACAGGTCGAATTTAAGTATCTCCGAGTGCAGGGAGCTGACGCCGTTGACGCTAAAACTGCCTACGATAGAGAGGTTGGCCATGCGTACCTTTTTTTCGTCGCCCTCCTCGATGATGGACATCCGGCGCAGTTTGTCAATAGCATCAGGGAATTTTGCAAGTACGGAGTCTATAAAGCGCTGGTTGATTTCGTAGATGATCTCCATGTGTCTGGGCAGGACGCGCTGCATGAGGTGCACTGGCCACCGTTCGAGGGCCTCCTGCATGATGGTGTGGTTGGTGTATGCGAATGTGTTTGAGGTTATCTCCCATGCCCGTTCCCATGCCAGGTGCTCAAAATCGATGAGGATGCGCATGAGTTCTGCGATGGCGATGGCCGGGTGTGTATCGTTTAGTTGTATGGTAACCTTCTGTGGGAAGTCCCTGTAGTCTGCCCGTTCGGGGAAGTTCTTCTTGTAGCGGCGGATGATGTCCTGGAGCGTTGCGGAGACAAAGAAGTATTCCTGTTTGAGGCGCAGCTCCTTGCCCTCAAAGACGTTGTCGTTGGGGTAGAGGACCTTGGAGATGGTCTCTGTGGAGACCCTGTCCGATACGGCCTTGTCGTAGTCGCCGTGTTGGAAGTAGTTGAGGTCAAATTCGCGCGTGGATTTCGCTCCCCAGAGTCTGAGGGTATTGACGGTGTTATTAGCGTAGCCGGGGATTGGCGTATCATAGGCGATGGCCACGACGTCCTGGGTGTTGACCCACTCGTGTCTGAGGTCTCCGTTGTGGTCATTGTAGGCGTTGACGTTACCGTAGTAATTGATGATGTAGAGGTTTTCCGGTCTTTCGATCTCCCAGGCATTGCCATAGCGCAGCCAGTTATCGGGGGTTTCGATCTGGTAGCCGTCCTTGATCTTCTGGACGAAGATACCGTACTCGTAGCGTATTCCATAGCCGTAGCCGGGCATTTGGAGGGTTGCCATAGAGTCCAGAAAGCACGCAGCGAGGCGTCCGAGGCCGCCGTTGCCAAGTCCTGCGTCCCACTCCAGCTCTCTGAGTTCATCCAGGTCGTAGCCAAGCTCGTTGAGGGCCTTTTCCATCTTGTCGTAGAGGTCGAGGCTGATGAGGGCGTTGCCCAGCGACCTGCCCATCAGGAACTCCAGGGAGAGGTAGTAGACCCGCTTTGTGTCCACCTTGTAGTAGGTCTGTTGGGTGTTGATCCACTTTTCAACGAGGCGGTCCCGTACTGTCAGGGAGAGCGCCTTGTAGAAGTCCCGTTTGGTTGCCGAGTACTCGTCCTTTGCCAGGGAGTACTTGAGGTGTGTCAAAAAGGAGAATTTTAAGGATTGCACGTCCGTTGCGTGCAGTATGTCTTTTATCTTTTCTGATCTAATCATTTTGATGCCTTCCTCTTTCAAGATTCTGTTGCTACCGCTTGTATATTATATCCAACCGGCCGTAAGTTTTGCAATAAGCACGCCCCCCTAATTAATTATGGGTAGGTACTTATCCATTCAATAGAAGTTCATGCCTTGTATGGTTACATAGTATGGGTCGCCGCAATTTGCATATATCTCAACCCTTACAAACCGGGTTACAACGGTGGAAGTGAGCTTTGCCCTATAGCGTCCATTGACATACTTCCTGCATGCATCACCAACGTACGCGACATTCTTCCAGGCTATGCCATCATCGCTTGTTTGTAAGACAAGGGTTTTTGGTGCCCTGCCCATGAATGTCTTCACATGTGATACGCTAGTCTGTTTCATAATTGTTAGTGTACTGAAAAACACCTTCTCTTTAAACTCAAATTCTATCCACTGCGGGTAAACCGGAAACTCCTCTGAATGCCAGGCATTTATGTACTTATTCTCCTCCAACAATCTATCCGGGATGAGGTTTTTAAAGATAGATGATGACTTAACAGAGCGCAGCTCGAGTCTTGCTGTGCTGGCTATTCTATGCTCCGGGTAAAAGAGGCGGTCTATGTTTACAACCCCAACCTTGGAGGAGGCATCGATCTTAGTACCTCTTAACATGAACTTGTACGTCTTACCGCGGTAGACGTTTTTCATCTGGTAGTCACCTAAAGGTGCACCAAAATGGTTAGCCGCATTTTTAAACATACCATAGAAGGAATAACTGTTTGGAAAACCGCTTGATGGCATACCAAACTCGTCACCGGAGAGATATGGATTGGTTAGATTGTTATCATCATACCCAACGCCAACAACGTAGACGATGTCCAGCTTGCCATCGAATAGTGGTTTAATGCCAGACTCAAAAAAAGTCTTTTCACGTGTCTGTACATTGGCATAGAGCTGACGTATTGTAATATGTGTATAAACGGCAAGAAAAACAATAAAAACCACTGAAGCCATCGGTATTATAGACCTCAAACTTCCCTTAATGTATTTTTCTGATAGCGCAATCCAAAGATTACACGACCATATAACAATGAGTGTGATTATGGCAGAGAGGGCAAATAATACCCGATAATAAAACACCGGCATATAAAGAATGGGAATGGCAGCGCAACTGAGTACGATAAAGACAGACAAGGCTGACTTTTCGACAAGCACAGGTCTTGTTGCGGCCTTGTCACTGTTTCTATATTTAACAATGGCCAATATAAGGGTTATAAAGATAAACCCAACCATGAGGTATGAGATGATTCGCTTGTCGCTTATGTACCAAAGATTAGCTGCCCTCCACAGGCTAAATGTAAAGAAGGTATTGATATTGTCTTTAATAGCGTAAAGGTTAGAGAATTCGAATTTTTTTATATCCACGTTTATACCCTCATGACCTTTAAACAGGGGCATGGTAACGAACTTATGCAAGGTGAAGTAGACAATAGTTGTGACAACAAAATATACGCAGTACGATAATGCCTCGTATCTTCTTTGTATCCATCCCTCGTTATCTGTAAAGGTGACGATTGTCATAGGCACAATCAAGAAGAGAAACGCTATCCCGGGGTGGAAATTAAAAGTGGCGATAATAAACACCATAGATACCAGGATGTCAATAGCCGTTTTCATATCTCCAGGTACAATGACTCCGCAGACTCTCCACCTTGTATTAAATGAAAATGCCCGATAGAGGTAGTGCACACCCAGTGTGAGGGAGATAAAGCCTGGTGCAAAGATTGCCAGGCAGGCCCATGAGGCATAGACGATTGAACCTGGCAGGAGCATTATCAAGGCAGTAAAGGCAAAGGCTTTTTTATAGTCGTCATAGAATGTATTAAACCATTGCCACAGAAAGAAAAAAACCAGACAGAGGATCGCGATATTGGTGGCGCGCAATAGGAGAAAGGCCCTTCTATGAACATTATCCAGCGTCGTGTAGAAGTTGAGCCAGTTGGTCCAGGCGCACATACTCTCAGCCGCGAGGTAACGACCGACACCGATGAATGCTCCATATTCAGCGGAGGCATGGCAGTCGGGGCGCTCGGTAACTAGCTGCAACCAATAGTCATCATGCGCCATATAGGAGGAAGATACAGCGGGTAGATATACGGCCACACAGAACGCTATAGAGACTAAAAGGTACTTCAGGTGCTTTGAAAACAACCTAATTAGCGCAAGAAAAGAGGAGAGAGCAATGAGTTATTGCATTGCCCTCTCCCTATAATGTAAATCATGCAGACAACACGTTTAGCCTGATATTTGCCTAAAAACTAGTAGTTACAGTTCTGCCAGTCATGTGGGTTGACAGCAGACTTTGAACACCTTTCTTGAACTCCTCTCATCAGCATTACGGGTGGAGCAGTAGGTACTGTGTCTGATGTAATGTTTGTTCCGCGAATGAACCACTGTTCAATTGGGTATGTACCGCCTGCTGTTTTAGAGCTTTGTAGTAAAATGTCTGCTCTGCCATCGCCGTCAAAGTCATATATACCAACAAAAGTATCAAAAGTTAAGGTTCCAATACCACCAGGTGTGAATGTAACAACCGATGGTAACACTTTCTTTACACCCCATTGATCTGTCAAATAAGAGCCACTGAAGCTTCCTGTAGGGGCTTTCATCTTCCAGATATATATCTGCCCATTAGTAGCAGTGGCAGATGTATCTACCCAAGCAATATCGTCAAATCCGTTTCCGTCAAAATCACCGGTGGAATTCAACACATAAGAAGTTACACCTATTCCATTATCCGTAGTAGCAGTCACTTGTCCTATAAACTGCCAGTTAGTTAGGCCTGTAGCGCCTATACTAGCGACATTTACAACAGAGGTTATTGATGTTCCGCTCATCACCCAAATAACAACATTACCTGCATAGGCTGATGCTGGATTGGTGTTCATAAGCAATATGTCACTCTTGCCAGTTGAGCTACCTGTGAAATTGCCTGTACCGAGAATCTTCCAATCATCGTTGTCTAACGTTACAACATTAGTTAGAGAAGCAATGGTTAAACCGTTGCTTGCAAACTTGGCGATTGCTACTGTGTAGTTAGTTAAATTATCTCTTCCAGTGCTAATCTGCAACAACAGCTCGGATTGACCATCACCATCAAAATCTGCGATTCCTCTGACCTGCCATGAAGAATCAATCACGTTCGCAGCAGCTCCTGCAGGACTTACAGCAGTTACAGCGCTACCATTCATTGTTAATACCATGAACTGGCTCGTCACTCTATTTCTATAGAGAAGATCAAATTGACCATCAGCATTGAAATCCCCGGTACCTACATAGAACCAGGTAGCATCCGGCACCGTGCCACCAGTAATAGAGACAGGGGCTGGATTCAGAAAAATCTGAGTACCGTCCATGAACCATACAGTTGGGTTTAATGACCCAGCTGGTGTATACAAGATATCACTTTTGCTGTCCCCATTTATGTCCTGGATATTCTTTCCAGCAACTTTAGCAAATGCTTCATTCCCATTGGCCACAAATGCTAGCAAACATACTAACAGCATAGCAAAAAACACACTCTTCTTCAGATTAAACATCTTTACTTTATCTCCTAATCAATAAGCTTTCTTCTTCGGAAGTAAAATACTTCCTTCTTTTTACGGTTATTTTGCCTACCTTCTACCATATCATACTGTCTGCACTTCCTCTTCCTGTCTTTACATCTTTCTCCCTCCTAACCAAATAATATTTATACCAAGCAAACTTAGGTACTAAAACCTCGTCTCCATAATCATACTAAAATTCCCACCGAGCATACTCTACCCCATATACCACTCCTAATAAAAAAAGGAATTGTATAATTATAAACCCAGCCTATAGTTTTTGTCAACAGTTTTTTTATGACCACAGTTTTTTTATGATACCAGAGTTTCAGAGGATAGCGCTATAGAAGGCAAGAAGAGCGCAATCTCAAGCATGAGCAGACTCGGAGGGATTAAGCAAGCACAGAAGGCCTTATGCCAGCATCATCAGGGCGCACATCATGGCAACATTCCAGTTCATATCCAGCGGCAGATGAAACTCACACGTGGAATCAAACAACAGATTGACACGCGCCGGAAACTCATCATCCTTGAGCCAGAGGATCAACACCACAGGGACCCTCGGAAACGGAGACACCCTGATGGCAACATCCCCAAGGGATACCACCTCACCCCCCAGCGCTATCCCCCTATCCAGGAAACCATCACGATCAGCGCCAAACCTGGCCGCTAACTTATCAAGCGGTAAGGCGTGGGCGCCCTTGAAAAACATCTCGCCACCCTTCAACCCCTCCGGTGGCACAAGACGCTCTGATAGCGGGATGTCCATTGCGCTGGTAAGGTACCACAGCGATGCCAGCCTGTAGAAATACCCAAATCGACTCAACAGGATATCCTCCCCTGCGTTGGCCAACACATCAGATTCGCCCCTTATCGCCCGTGCGGCCCGCACCCTTACAGTCGCGGGGCGTGGCACTATCTGCCTGTCCTCTGGCGTACACTGATACTCCCGGCCAAGGGACCTGACGGTATATGCACCCGCAGACTCGTCGTAATCCACGGCGGCACGTTGACACACCTCTGTTGGTACAAGGGGCACGAGCTTATCCCACCGATTACTCTCACCTGGGGGAAGAATAATTACCCTCCCACATTATTTGGCATATTATTTAGCTCTGGGGTCTCTGGATTGGTCTCTTGCGTTGGCTCACGGTGCAGCTCTATGGTGAATAACGCGCCATCTTTTGTGTTTTCGACGTCCAGTCTGCCATTCATGTTGTTTTCGACGATGGTCTTGGACATGTACATGCCAATGCCGGTGCCCTTCTGCTCGCCCTTGGTCGTGAAGTAGGGGTCAAAGACCTTGCCTAATATGGATTCGTCTATGCCTCCACCGTTGTCGGAGACCTTGATGATGACCCCCTTGTTATCCGATGATATATTTATTGAGATAGCGCCCTTCATTTTTTTCAGATGAGGTGCACTTTCGCGCCTGTCTACGATGACGTCCTTGGCGTTGTTGAGGATGTTGAAGATAACCTGCTTGAACTCGTTTGGATAGCCCAGGACATTGATCGCATCGGTGTCGCCACAGCCTGAGTCGTCTACACTCACAGAGATACTGAGGTTCTTGAGCATGGCAGAAAAGAGAGAAATCGTATCGGCGATGGCCGATCTTATCTCAAAGTATTCCGTCTTCTTCGATGGTCTGAGGAAATCCCTGAAGGTATCAATTGCGTTTGCCATGAAGTCGATCTGATTCATTGAATCGCTAACGGAGGTCTCCAGATACATCTTGTCCAGCTCCTTGGATTCATACGCTGCCTGTATATCCTGGATGATAAGGTTGAGGTTGTTTAAGGGCTGCCGCCACTGATGAGCTATTACGGCGATCATCTCACCCATAGAGGCCATCTTTGATTGTTGGATGAGAAACTGCTCGTGCTGTTGACGCTTCCTGATTTCGTCATACACCCTCCCCTCAAGTGTCCTGTTGAGCTCGCGGATCTCCCTTTCGTATGTCCGTTCGGCCGTAACGTCGATGACGCTTATCAGGGCGGCAAAGGTGCTCATGTGCTCAACCGTATCGGCAATAAGGCGTATCCAGCGCTCCTCTGCCCACTTTGTAATGATCTTCATCTCCTGGTCCTCGTGCAGCAATTTCTCGCCCTTTAAGCGCCAAAACACCTGCTCCCTGACCGTCTCCCGCCAGTTGGGATGTACCACGTCCCACAGGGATAGCTCCATGAGGTCGGCCCCCGTATAGCCGGTTATCTTCTCCATTGCGGGATTAACGTATATGAACCTCTCCCGATGCAGCCCCACGCCAAAGGCACACCCCTCGGAGAGCTTTTTAAACAGCTCCTGACTCTCCCTGAACTTGCGTTCTATCTCGACAACATCCATGCACCTGTGTATGGCCACAAGGAGGTTATCCCGGTTGATCGGTTTGAGGACGTACTGGTTGACACCGATGTTTATGGCATCAATAAACAACTCCCGTTCGCTAAAGGCCGTGGTGATTATTATCTGCGCCCTGGGGTTGAGCTTTTTGATCTCCCTGGCCATCTCCAGGCCGTTCATCAGGGGCATCTTGATATCGGTAATAACGATATCCGGCCTGTGATTTATGTACAGCGCCAGGCCCTCCTGACCGTTTGTCGCCTGATACAACTGTCGTACACGACGGCTAATGGCCTCGCCTATGTTTTCCCTGATACCGACCTCGTCCTCCACATAAAGGACAGTCAGATTCTTGAGCCGCTCATCAAGCATAAATTATTATACAAGTTTTGCCTATTTTTTTACATTACGAAAAGAAAAAAAGAAGAAGAAGAAAAGGAAAGAAAAGAAAGAAAGGGGCGGCTCCGCCCCCCTTTAGAACCCCCTGCAAGGGCA
>JADFXD010000073.1:0-11760 GCA_015233725.1 Nitrospirota bacterium
TAATGCTTCTCTGGTTAGCGCATGACATCATTACCACTACCTTTGCAGGACTACCAATTTTTGATGCACCCCACTTGTCAGCAATTTTCAGTTAATGGAGATTTTTTTTAATATCATTTGATGAAAGATATTAAAAAATTCATAACAACGCATTTATCATCATGTTGCCTATATATCAATGACTTCTAAGTTCCTCCAGTAAGGATTGCTACTCCTTCTTACATCCTTACCTTAAGTCAACAGCATTAGGTCTGAGGGGGGCCAGGAGTGTCCTGGAGCAAAAAAGAAGCGGAGCCGCCCCTTTCTTCTTCTTCTTTGTCTTCTTCTTTTTTTTGTTATAATAGTATTTATGAAGAAGAGGATTATCGTGGTGGATGATGAGAGGGACATTGTGGAGTTGCTTTCTTACAACTTGAAGAAGGAGGGGTTTGACGTAGAGTGCTCTTATGATGGCGAGGACGCACTTAAAAAGATAAAGGGCGCCAGGTTTGACCTGATCGTCCTGGACCTGATGCTTCCGGGCATCCAGGGGATGGAGCTGTGCAGGATGCTCAAGGGGGTGGAGCAGACCGCCTCGATCCCGATTATAATGCTGACGGCAAAGAGCGACGAGGTCGATAAGGTGCTTGGCCTCGAGATGGGCGCTGACGACTATATCACCAAACCCTTTAGCAACAAGGAACTACTGGCCAGGGTAAGGGCGGTGCTCAGAAGGACAGGCCAAAGGGGCACAACAACAATCCAAAACATCCTCAGGGCCGGCGATATAGAGTTGGATGCTGAGACCTACATGGTCAGCAAAAAGGGGGCGACCGTTAACCTCAGCGCAACGGAGTTTAAGCTCCTTCACTACCTGATGCAAAGAAGGGGGAGGGTCTTGACAAGGGATATGCTTTTAGATGCCGTCTGGAGGGATGAGGCCTACGTAGAGCCGCGGACGGTAGATGTCCATATCAGAAGGCTCCGCGAGCATATAGAAGATGACCCGGCAAGGCCCGTGTATATCAAGACACGCAGGGGGCTTGGGTATTACTTTGAGGACAATCTGTGAACCTGAGACAACTGATAAGGGGGATTGTAGCGGTCAGTGCTATGATGGCGTTATTGATTGCGGCCTTTTATCTTATTGTCACCCTGCTGATAAGACGTGCTCTTGGAGACCGGGGTTATCCGGCGGCACTTCCTGCACACGTTACGGCTGTATTTTCTTGTTTATCCATCGTATGGGTTCTCTTTCTGGTGTCTTCCCTTGTGAGGGATTACAGAAAGGGGGCAAAGTTTCTTAGGGAGGTCAAGCAGTTTTCAGAGATGGTTTTAAAGGGTGTTTTTTCTAACAGGTATTTTTTTGCGGACTATCCCGACCTCGCCGATGCCTATTCCTCGCTAAATGAGCTCACCAGGAACCTTATGGAGAAGTTTAATCAGACCGAGGAGGAACGCTCACGGCTCAACGCCATAATCGAGAGTATTCCAGATGCCCTGGTTATCCTGGATAACAAGCAGGAGATCGTATTGTTAAACGACAAGGCATGTGAGCTGTTTCGCTATAGCGGGAGGTTCCATAACCGGTCGCTGATAGAGGTGGTAAGGAGCGTGGACCTCCTGACAATGCTCGAGCGGGTTAAGCAGCTTGACAATGGTGACTCTGGCGAGGTCTTTCTGGACTATCCCGTGGATAGGTATGTGAGAGTCAGGATGTCCCCCTTCTACAGGGGAAATGACCTGATCGGTGTAGTCGTACTCCTGCACGACATAACCGAGCTAAAGAAACTGGAAAACATGCGAAAAGACTTCGTTGCAAACGTATCGCACGAGATAAAGACACCCGTTACGGCCATCTCTGGATTTGCCGAGGCGCTCCTGGAGGGGGCTATCGATGACAGGGCGACGGCCGAAAAATTCCTGCGGATAATAAAATTTCAAAGCGAGCGCCTCAACAGGCTCGTCGATGACCTGATGACCCTGTCAAAGATTGAACTGGGCGTTATCAAGATAAACAAGACGGAGGTGAACGTGTCTGAATTGGTCGATTCGGTCATCGAGGTCATTGGCATCAGGGCAGGTGAAAAGGGGCTGTATGTCAAAAAAGTGATAGATTCCGATAATGTCTCTGTCAACGCCGATAAAGACAGGCTGATGCAGGTGTTGCTTAACCTGGCGGATAATGCCATCAAGTTCACTCAAGGCGGCGGCATAGAGATCGGCACAGGTAGAGATGACGCAGTAGAGGGCTATCTCTTTGTCAGGGATACCGGAGCTGGGATTGCCAAGCGGTTTATATCTAGGCTTGGTGAGAGGTTTTTCCGGGTAGACCCCTCACGCTCGCGCCAGTTAGGTGGAACCGGCCTGGGACTTGCTATCGTTAAACACATAGTCAAGGCCCACGGCTGGCAACTAAAGATAGAGAGTGAAGAGTCCGTTGGCACGGTGGTCAAGATATTGCTAAACAGGCAATAGTTCAGCATACAATTGACAACCTGCGTTATAATATCTTCCAATGACTTAATTTTTAACGGATCATAAGGAGAAAGCATGAATATAGCCATAATAGGTTGCGGCTACGTGGGGTTGGTCACGGGGACGTGTTTTGCCGAATTCGGTGGTACGGTCAGATGCGTGGATAATGACGAAGGCAAGATAAAGAGGCTAAACAACGGTGAGCTACCATTTTACGAACCCAATCTTTCGGACATGGTCAGCAGGAATCTCCGGGAGGGGAGGCTCAGGTTTGGCACGGATATGGCGGAGGCCGTCAGGAATTCCCTGGTTGTCTTCATTGCCGTTGGGACGCCTTCCCGGGAGGATGGCTCGGCAGACCTGAGCTACGTATTTGAGGCTGCCACCGAAATTGCCAAAGACATTGACTCATACAAGGTCATTGCCACAAAAAGCACCGTCCCCGTGGGGACGGGTAAGAAGCTAAGGGCGCTTATAGCCAGGGAAACCAACGGCAAGGTCAGCTTTGATATCGTCTCCAACCCGGAATTCCTGCGAGAGGGGGCGGCCATTGATGACTTCATGCGTCCGGACAGGGTCGTCATCGGGGCGGAGAGCGAACAGGCCATCTCTATCATGAGGGACCTGTACAGACCACTCTACCTGATAGAGACCCCCTTTGTCATTACCAACATAGAGACGTCGGAGCTCATCAAGTACGCCTCCAATGCCTTCCTGGCCACCAAGATATCCTTTATCAACGAGATGGCCAACCTCTGTGAGCTGGTCAATGCCGATGTCCACGACGTTGCTCGCGCAATGGGCCTGGATGGCCGAATTGGCAGAAAATTCCTGCACCCCGGCCCTGGCTATGGTGGCTCTTGCTTCCCAAAGGATACACGGGCGCTCCTGACACTCGCCTCCGAACACTCACTCGACCTGAACCTAATAGCCGCCACGATCAACACAAATGACCGCCAGAGAGAGATAATGCTCCAAAAGATTATAGCTACGATGGGTGAGGTCAAGGACAAGACAATAGCGTTTCTGGGCCTCTCCTTTAAACCCAACACCGACGATATACGTGAGGCGCCATCGCTCTTTTTGATCGACGCCCTCCTGAAAAGAGGCGCCAACATCAAGGCCTTTGACCCCGTGAGCATGGACAACGCCAGAAAACTCCTCAACGACGTCTACTACGCCAACGACGTATACGATGTCTTTGCCGATACCAACGCCGTCGTCCTGATCACAGAGTGGAACCAGTTCAGAAACCTCGACATGACCAGGATTAAATCACTAGTAAAGACACCAATATTCTTTGACCTAAGAAACGTATACGACCCCCCCAGGATGAGAGCACTTGGCTTTTCGTATTACTCCGTAGGCCGACTATAATAATGAAAGATAAGAAGAGGTCAAAAAGCAGGAGCTGTCTCCACCACGCTCAAACCTGCTCAGTATGGGGTCAAGGGGACTTCTTCGTGGCCGGGGTGCCTCACCCCTCCCCTTGCAGGGGGGTCCAGGGTTAAGAAGAGCCGCCCCCTTCTTTCTTTTCTTTATGCGTATAATATTAGATAGTGTTGTTTCGTTTTTCAGGAACAACTACATGCAGTTGTGTGCCGCCCTTGCGTACTATGGGATGTTTGCCTTGTTGCCGTTTCTGCTGCTGACGGCGTTGCTGTTAGGCAAGTCGATCACGTCCTCGCAGGAGGCGCTGAAGGGGCTGCACAGGTTGACCTATCTGCTTGTGCCCGAGTTTCAGGATGTAATCTTTAACGAGGTCATCTCCCTCTCACGCCTGTCGGACATCTGGGGGTGGGTGGGGATAGTGTCGTGTCTGTCGTGCATATTCCCGCTTGTTGTGACGATCAGAAACGTCTTCCTCACCATATTTATGGCACAGAGGAGACGTCCTGTCCTGGTTGAGCTCCTGCGTGATTTCTCAACCGCCATATTTCTGATAGCGCTTTTGATCTTCCTGGTAATAAGCCAGATAATCTATGACGAGCTGATTATCAACCTCTTTATGGCCATCTCCTTTCCACTGTACATCGTGGACTTTCTGGTAAACCTGACCATCTCCGCCATCGGTATGACGGTGTTTTACTATGTCTTTATACCGATAAAGACTGGTTTAAAACGTATCTTTGTGGTGGCGGTTCTGGTCTCCGTGCTCTGGGCCGTTATCAATCCTACGCTGGTGTTCCTGCTGAAGCTGAACCCCAGGTTTGGGATCGCGTTTGGCTCACTGAAGGCCGTATTTTTGATCTTTATGTGGGTCTACATCTCCTTCTGCGTCATCGTCCTGGGCGCGGAGCTTATCGCACAGTGGGGCAACAAGACAAAAGGGTGAGGGGGGAAGCTGTGCTCCCCCCTTCTTTCTTTATCCCTTCTTTTTTTTAGGTTCCGGACTCCCAGCTACTGAGGTACTGCTTCTGTGCCTCTGTGAGGGTATCTATCCTGATGCCCATAGCGCTTAACTTCAGCCTGGCGATCTCCTTGTCGATGTCAACGGGGACGCTGTAGACGATGTTTTTCATACCCTTGTGTTTTTTCACGGCGTACTCGGAACACAACGCCTGATTGGCAAAGCTCATATCCATCACGGAGGAGGGGTGTCCCTCGGCCGAGGCCAGGTTGATCAGACGGCCATCGCCCAGGACGTATATCCTCCTGCCGTCCTCGAGTTGAAACTCCTCGACAAACGGCCTGATAATCCGCCTCTTGACGGCCAGGGCGTTGAGGTCATCCAGGGCCAGCTCCACGTTAAAGTGGCCGGAGTTACACACGATAGCGCCATCCTTCATGACACTAAAACACCCCTTGTCTATGACATTGATGTTGCCCGTGACCGTGACAAAGATGTTGCCGATCCGTGATGCCTCTGCAATGGGTAATACGTCAAAGCCATCCATCGTTGCCTCAAGCGCCTTAAGGGGGTCAATTTCGGTGATGATAACTCGTCCACCCATCCCCTTGGCCCTCATGGCCACACCCCTGCCACACCAGCCATAACCACAGACCACAAACACAGACCCGGCGATAAGCCTGTTGGTTGCCCTCAGGATGCCATCCATTGAGCTTTGTCCGGTGCCGTAGCGGTTGTCAAAGAGATGCTTTGTGTAGGCGTCGTTTACTGCTATGATAGGGTATGACAGAACCCCGTTGAGGGCCATAGACTTGAGCCTTATCACGCCCGTAGTGGTCTCCTCCGTGCCGGCGACGATGTCGGCAAGGAGCTCCCTCTTGTCCTTGTGGATGGTTGAGACCAGGTCTGCCCCGTCATCCATCGTGATGTGGGGTCTGAACTCCAGCACATTCATTATGTGACGGTAATAGGTCTCGTTGTCCTCGCCCTTGATGGCATACACCGGTATGTCAGAGTTCGCAACGAGGCTGGCCGCAACGTCATCCTGTGTGCTGAGGGGGTTAGAGGCACACAGTGAGACCTCGGCCCCTCCGGCCTTGAGCGTCTCCATCAGGCTGGCCGTTTCGGTGGTAACGTGCAGACATGCAGCCATGCGCATCCCCGATAGCGGCTTCTCCTTTTCAAAACGCTCCTTGATGCTCCTTAGAACCGGCATCTCCATCTCGGCCCACTCGATCCTCAGGCGTCCCTGCTCTGCCAGCTTTATGTCCTTAACGTCGTGTTGTACCAAAGTCTTAATCCTCCTATAGGCCGGCTTCTTTTCTGAGTATATCGGCCATGTCCGTCTGTTCCCAGGTAAAGTCCTTGTCGTTTCTTCCAAAATGTCCGTAGGCCGCCGTCTTTTTATATACGGGTCGGCGAAGGTCTAGTTTTTCGATGATACCCTTGGGGGTCAGATCGAAGTGGTTTCTGATGAGCTTTACGATCTGCTCATTTGCGATCCTTCCGGTGCCAGAGGTATCCGCAAGTATAGACAAAGGCTGTGCAACGCCTATGGCATATGCTATCTGTACCTCAACCCTCTCGGCAATGCCCGCCGCTATGATGTTCTTTGCTATGTATCTGGCCATATAGGCCCCTGAGCGGTCAACCTTCGTTGGGTCCTTACCGGAGAAACATCCCCCGCCGTGCCGGCCTGTTCCACCATAGCTGTCAACGATTATCTTCCTGCCCGTTAACCCCGTATCACCCATTGGGCCGCCGGTGACAAACCTGCCGGTGGGGTTTACGTGGTAGATTATGTTCTCCTCATCAAGCAGATTACTTGGCACCACCGGCTTGATAACCTTCTCTATGATGTCCTCCTTGAGGTCCTTGAGCTTAGTGGCTTGGCTGTGCTGTGAGGACACCACTATGGTGTCAATCCGATACGGTCTGCCATCCTTGTACTCGATTGTCACCTGGGTCTTGCCATCTGGTCTGAGATAGGGTAAGACCTCGATTTTGCGCATCTCGGCAAGTTTCATGGCAAGCTTGTGAGCAAGCATGATGCTCATTGGCATTAGTTCCTCTGTTTCGTCACATGCGTAACCGAACATCAACCCCTGATCACCTGCCCCACCAGGGTCCACCCCCATCGCGATATCTGGTGATTGTTCGTGTATGGCCGTGACCACCGAACACGTCTCGTAGTCAAAACCATACTTGGCCCTCGTATAACCAATGTCCTTAATAGTGGCCCTGACTATGCTTGGAATATCGACGTAGCAATTGGTCGTGATCTCCCCTGCGATAAAGGCCAACCCTGTAGTTACCAGGGTCTCACAGGCCACCCTTGCATATGGGTCGTTGACGATTATCGAATCCAATATAGCGTCTGATATCTGATCGGCTACTTTATCCGGATGCCCTTCTGTTACTGACTCGGATGTGAAAAAATAATTTTTCCTGGGCATGTATACCTCCTGTTAATCTTTCTATGTCTATTCTGCACAACATTTATTTTAACATTTTTCAAAAGAAAGTTTTATCATTTGTGTATATAATAATTATGGGTAGGTACTTATCACTATCTCTGCAGGACTACCCCAAAAACCAGGAGCGTGTTGGCAACGGATTAAAAGAAGCAGTGCCGCTCCCTCACCTTTTTTTTAGGTTGATAAAACATCAAAACTGTCAATTACTTGACACCTATGGGGGGATTGGTTGATGAAGTGTCTCATATTCTCTGTTGTTTATCTATTGGTATGTTATTTGATAGGAGTTAGGAGTAAGTGAGTTACTTTAGAAGGTTAGTTAGGTAATATGAGATATCTAATAGTTATAGAAGAGACTAACACAGGTTTTTCTGCTTATTCGCCTGATTTGGAAGGGTGTGTAGCTGCAGGAGCGACAAAAGAGGAAGTAGAGCGGATTATGAGTGAAGCTATTGAGTTTCATATAGAAGGGCTAAAGAAAGAAGGTTATGATGTGCCAGGCTCTCATAGCTATGCTGCTTATCTTGAAGTAACAGTTTAAAAGCAATAAGGAGGTTAAGGATATGTAATGGGATAGCATAGCGATTTAGGATATTAGGTAAGCTTAAATAGATAGGAGCAAGAAACTTCAAAAAAAAGGAGAAAAAGATGTTAAAAAAGATGGTTATTGTGATTGCGTTGGTACTAATGTTAGCAACAACGGCAGGGGCAGCCCAGTTATCGTGGTTGATAGGGGCAGCGGGTGGAAATATTTCAGGTTCTGGCAACGTTGTATTTATGCTGTTTAACGCCTCAGTGAATCAGAAGTTAGCCATTGTAACTCTGCCAGCCTATACCAGCTTGAATCCTTACTGCACTATGTACCCACTCAATAGCGCTTCAAATTCAGTATCCGGCTCTGGCAATACTGGAGTGGCCATGATTGCACCTGTAACGGATCTCTATGTAGCGTATTGTCAGAGTTTTAACAGCTCTGCAACCGCCAACGTATGGCTTTACGTGATTGACTTAGACAGGTATTCAATAATGGCGCAAGAAACCCCGAAAGAACCAGCAGACAAGGAAAGCGCTGCGTTAAATCAACTGATTCAGGAGAATATCAAAAAGCTCGAGCAGGTCCAATAAGTGATAGTACCTACCCATAACTAAATTATATACCTGGAGAGGGAAAGAAGGGGGCGGCGGAGCTTCTTTTCCACTCCAGGGGGTCACGACCCCTGGCTAAGTTGTCACACCTGGCCCCCCTTTGACCCCTTCCTGCAGCCACTTGAGGCGTCTACTTAGTGTCTTAATCCATTCTATTGCTTATGCGGCCTTTACTACTAACACAGAGCATGGGGAGAGTGCGACTACCCTCTCTGCTACGCTTCCCATCAGGAGTCTGTTAATGCCGGTGCGCCCGTGTGTTCCCATTACAATGATATTGGTACCTTTATTTTTGGCAGTCTCAACGATTGACTCGTAAGGACTACCCACGGTAGTCATTGTATCTACGTTTACACCGACGCGATTGGCAGTGCTTGTGACATTGTCAAGGATTCTCCTAGTGTCATCGAGCTTGTTATCCGAGGAGGCCACCGACAAGGCCGTAAATGTCTTGACATGTGGACACCTCTGGGCCATACTTATGGCCTCATTTTGTGCGGCGTCGCTGTAATTTGAGCCATCCGTGGCCAGCATTATGTGTTCACCCTTTATGCTTGCCTCCCTGGGCACCACCAGGACCTTGCAGGGGGCATACGCTATGACCTTGGCCGTGACACTACCCATGAGCATCCTCTTGAGACCGGTCATACCACGTCTGCCCATGATTATTACGTCGCTCTTTCTCTCCACGGCCTCATCGATGATCCCCTTGTAGGGGTCATCGGTACGCCTTATGACAATATCCATCTCGACATTCTCTTCAACCGCATCATCCCTGATCCTGTCAAAATAGTCATCAATACTTGCGTCTCTATGCTCGACGAAGGTGAGTCCACCTGATTCGTAAGTGTCACTCAAACCCTGAACATACAACAGCGTCAGCCTTATACCACATGACTTTGAAAGGAGCAGCGCCTCCTTTATTGCCCCCTCGCTAGAGGGTGACCCGTCTACGGCAAGCAACAGAGACTTTAACTCACCCATCAACTGACTTCTATACATGGCTTCCATTTTTGAATTATCCATTAAAATCCTCCAAAGACTATACTTTCTTTAATGCCAGTTTTCTTTCGGTAACAAGCCCGCTCCACAGCGCCTTCAATATTATAAACGCCCCAATAAGGAGTGCGAAGGCCATAATGGCAAAGCTCGTGTTCTTGAGTACCTTTGTCATAGTGTCACCGAGCTCACCAATAACCTTAAGCTGAGACAAATACACCGGTACCATCAGCGCGCGGCTAAACATGACAACTATCATAATCGTCGCCATAACAACCTTTATCATGAAGGGCTTTACGTAGGTTGTGCCAATGGCGCCAAGTTGGATGCCAAACAGCGACCCGGCAAGGATTATCATCGAAAGCCGGATATCCACAAGCCCGTGCATGGCATACTTAAATGACCCGCCAAGGCCCATGACAAACGCTGTGACAAGCTCGCTGGCCGATGCCATAAGCCCTGATACCCCAAAGACATACATCATACCCGGTACACCGATAAAACCGCCCACTGCGATTGTCGCAGCAAGTATACCAGTTGCAAACCCCACCGGTATTGTAAACAGTATGGATATCCGTGCATTTAAACTCTTAAAATATACCATTGTCCCTGGGATATTTATCGACTGAACCCACTTTGCGAGCTTCGTCAACGTCTCCTCATCGTTGGTTGTACCTGCCTTAAGGCTCTTAAGGACGTCCTTTAGGATTATACCACCTACAACGGCCAGAACCAGCACAAATGCCACACTGACGTAGAGATTGGAACCGGCATCGCCAAATGCCACCTTGATCTTGTTCTGCAACCCGGCCCCTATCAACACCCCGGCCTCAGCCGAAATACCCATAATAACACCCAGCTTTACATCCACCTGTCCGTACCTGTATCGTTTTATGGCCCCAACCAGCGCCTTGGGAAACTTATGACACATATTGCTTGCCACCGCCACAAGGGCCGGCACCCCAATGCTCATCATCCCAGGGGTAAGCACGAAGGCGCCACCTGAACCGATAAAACCACTTACCAGTCCGCCAACAAACCCCAGGATAAACAGATATGCTATGTTCAATGTATCAAGATTAACAAAATTGCTCATTGCCACATCATGCATGATACTACCTCCTCTCCTTTTTGGCCTCAATCCCAACGACAGTCCAGAAGCCCCCCGTAAAAGACCCATGCACAAAGGAGAAGAGAAACGCCGTAATTATAGGAAGTATCGCAAACATCCCACCACGCGATATATACTCCAGAACGATATCCTGTTTAAGTAGAAGCAGTGCATAAAGCACTGCCGCCACCATGCCTAGAAATGCTACCTTTAGATATGGTTTTTTTCTGCCTGTACTTTTCATTTGTTCAATCTCCTTAAAAAAGTTAATTAGTTAATTCACTGTCTGTAAAATGTCTTCTTTTACTACAACAAGAGGACAGTTCAGGTTAATCCAAGACTTTGAAAATCCCTTTTCCTTTACGATACTATCGGGTTCAATGTCATCAAACGACTCGATAATCACAAACAACACATCCTTGTTGGCCTTTGTAAAATCAAGGATCGACTGTTTAAACGAACCTTCCTTCCGTACAATATTGAACTCGATGCCTTCCTTCTGCAGTTCAATGGTAAATCGATCAATAACGGCAGTCAAGGCCTCCGATACGGGAATGTAGAGGATATCGAGGTCTGCCCCTATCCTCTTACAGATGTTCATTGCGTACCTCAGTGTCTGCCTCTCTACGTCACTGCCCTTAACGGCCAACAAGACCTTTTTCTTGCTCTTTAGCATTTCCCTGGCGGTATCAAACTCACCCACCTCGGCAAACGTTACTGCTGAAAACATCTTCTCGAGTTTCTCTGACCATTCTTTCATCTTTGCATCCTCCTATATTCTAAGTTTGTATCTTGCACATGTCAAAACCATAACATGTTGTTATTACACGATAATCTTTAGCATTTCCCTGGCGGTATCAAACTCCCCCTCCTCGGCAAACGTTACTGCTGAAAACATCCTTTCGAGTTTCTCTGACCATTCTTTCATCTTTGCATCCTCCTAATTTTAAAAGTTTATATCTTGCTTATATCAAAATCCATGCCATGACCGTAACATGTTGTTATTGCACAATAAATTAGACACAGCACGAAATTGAAGATATATAGAGGTTGCATTATGCAACAATTGACAGGATTATGACGCTAAATGGGTGTTGAAATTATTTCACTAGGCGTTGCTCTTTGCAACAACGAATGAACGCCTCAAATCACAGGTAAATACAAGCCTATCTGCCTCATAGTTAGTCTCCTGCTCAACAATAATCCATACGCTATGTTCA
>JADFXD010000073.1:11828-17146 GCA_015233725.1 Nitrospirota bacterium
TTTTCTTATTACCTCCCATCTTTGCTCATGCTTACTTATATTTTACTCTCTTCAGCATTTTTTTGATTACACTTCAGACTATTGACTATTGACAACATCTTTGTCTTTATGATAGCTTAAGGGACAGCCTTATTTTAGAGCTGAAGATCAAGATGATAGGAGTGTAATTGTTGTTAACTTAGGATTTTGATATCAGGGAAGAGGAGTGAGAGTCTCCCGCTGCCCCGCAGCCGTGAAGGGAACGAACCCCCAGATATAAACCACTGTCGCAGAGGTACATCAGTGTTGCGATGGGAAGGTGGGGAAGTAGGTGTAATGCCCTAAGCCGGAAGACCGATCAACTACTAACAATAGTTATCTCGAGGGAGAAAGCATGGAGTTAAAGAGTTTAGCGTTAAGGCCTCAGCGCTGTGGGTTAGTTGTAATGTCTTTGTTGCTGTCTATGTTTCCTGTAAATGCCTACGCCATGCACATCTCAGAGGGGATATTGCCGTTAAGATGGAGTGTCGTGTGGTTTTTAGCGACGTCGCCTTTTGTCGCTTACGGGTTGTACAGGTTGAGGCAGATGTCAAAGGTTGATCTTTCATTTAAACCGCTTGTTGGTCTCATGGCGGCGGTTGTCTTTATTATCTCGTGTATGCCGGTGCCGGTGCCCACTGCCGGGACTTGTTCGCATCCCTGTGGCACGGGGCTTTCGGCCATACTCCTTGGCCCGTCGATCAGTGTTTTAGTCTCGGCCGTAGTCCTCCTTATACAGGCGCTTTTTCTCGCCCACGGTGGACTGAGCACCTGGGGGGCGAATATAATGTCTATGGGTGTTGTGGGCTCGTTTGCCGGGTTTCTGACCTTTAAGGCATTGAGGGCTCTAAAGATAAACATGACAGCAGCCGGCTTTGCGGCCGGGGTGTTTGCAGACTGGGCAACTTATATCACAACCTCGGTTGAGCTGGCCTCTGGCATAAGGGGTGACTCACCGTTTCTGCCGCTTTTCTACAGGCTTGTAATCGCCTTTGTGCCTACACAACTGCCCTTAGGTATCCTCGAAGGGGCTATGACCGCGGGGATGGTCGTCCTGCTCTATAAAAAGAGGCCAGACCTGCTTGTAAAGATGCGTGTACTCAAGCCCGAGGAGGTAGCAATATGATTGATCAGAGCGACAGTAGATGGATTGCCTCTTTTTTTGTAATCTTCATCACGCTTTACCTTTTTTCCGTGACTGCCCCTGAGTCTATTGTGTTAGCCGCAGAACCTGAAAAATGGCAGGGCGTTGATGAATCTGTCGTAAAAAAGGTCGCAAGAGAGCATGGCAGGGAGGCCCACCCCCCATTAATCAACACAGACCAAGGGGACATGCTCCTCTTTGTGTTTCTCCTGGCGGGGGCCTTAGGAGGATTCGTGGCAGGATACTCATGGAGAAAACTGACAGAGCAACGACCTGCACAAAAGCCTGAGGCGCCTTGTAAGGACTAATGGGCAGCTGAGGACAAGAGCGTCCCATGCACGTACTGTCTGAATATCCTATAAAGGACACCCTTGTGTCAAGGCTTGATGTGCGCCTGAAACTCATCGTTGCCGCAGCGCTCTTAGTTATGCTCTTGAGTGCGAAGGGGGTTGCGTTTCCCCTCTTGATGTTACTGTTTAGCCTATATCTGTGCCTGAGGCTTGGTATACCTTTGAGGGGGTTTTTGCTTCGCTTCTCTGAGCCGCTTTTCATAGCGTCGGTAGTCCTTGTCGTCAAGATTGTCTCATCTGGGCACGATATACTCTTTTCAATCCAGGTCGTGGGCATCACAGTTACCGGATACAGGGATGGGTTAATGGAAGGCCTTGCGATATGGAGCCGAATAGCGGGCGCTGTATCCATCATCATAACGCTAGGGTTTTCCACACCGTTTGCGGAGCTTATGGCGGGGTTTTCATGGTTTAAGGCCCCTAAGGACTTTATTGAAATCTCTTTGTTTGCACACAGGTATATCTTTGTGCTGATTGAAGACGCTGTGGTCATCTATAACGCCCAAAAAAATCGCCTTGGATACTCAACTGCGAGGTTGAGCCTCAGGTCTTTTGGTACCCTTGCCGCCTCGCTGATACTAAAGGCCTTTGAAAACAGCCAGAACATTACCACCGCTATGGTGCAGCGGGGATATGACGGCAATATCCCTAAGTTGATACACAGGTCTTTTAAGCGTTCAGACGTAGTCGTCTCCCTGATATTCCTAACTGCTGCGGGTGTGATGGCATGGAGGGTTTAGGACGAGACACCTCAGTGAGGCTGTCTCTAAAGGTCAATACCTTTGAATATCCCGATGGCACGCAGGCCCTCAGTGGTATAGACCTGGAGATAAGGCATGGTGAGTTCGCCGGTATACTTGGCGCTAACGGGTCTGGGAAGACCACCCTTTTAAAGGCTCTGGATGGGCTTATTAAGGACTTTGACGGCAGGGCGCTGCTTGATGGACAGGATATGAGGGCCCTGTCTCCAAAGGAGATTTACAGGAAGGTCGGCATGGTGTTTCAAAACCCCGATGACCAGCTCTTCGCCTCCTCCGTGTTTGAGGACATCTCCTTTGGCCCCACTAACATGGGGTTTTCCGATGAGGAGGTCTCGCAAAGGGTTGCTGACGCCCTCAAATCTGTGGAGATGACGGAGTTTGCGCGAAAGTCCATACATAACCTGAGCTTTGGACAAAAGAAACGTGTATGTATAGCGGGACTTCTGGCCATGGGACACCAGATACTCCTTTTAGATGAGCCAACTGCTGGGCTAGACCCAATGGGTGAATACAAGATGATGGGCCTACTTAAAAAATTAAATGAAACTGGGGTAACTACAGTTATGGCAACCCATAGTGTTGACCTCGTCCCTCTGTTTCTTCATAGCCTTTACATATTAAGTAAGGGTAGTTTTGTTAGGAGTGGTACGCCTGAAGAAGTGTTTACGGCTCCCGAAGAGATGTCTAACGTCAAATTGAGGCTCCCCCAAATAGCGGAACTAATCTATAGGCTCAAGAATCAGGATAAACTTCACTTTGAAAAGATACCGCTTACTATTGGAGAAGCTAGAAGAGAGATAATAAAATTATACAAGATGTCTGCCATGAAATTTTAAGAGGATACAAATATTCCATTATGAGTCAACATAAAGGTAAAGAGGAGGTGTTAATAGACAACAACAAGATAACCTTTTAATTTCGGAATTGGAAGTCAGGGAAGAGGAGTGAAAGTCTCCCACTGCCCCGCAGCCGTAAAGGGAACGAACCCCCAGATATAAACCACTGTTGTAGGTAATACTATGATGGGAAGGTGGGGAAGTAGGTTTTAAGCCTTAAGTCGGAATACCTGTATATATTAACAAATAATCTCGAGGGAGAAAAGAATGAATACACCGTTTGTTTCAAAATTTTTTAGTTCAGCAACTGCTATACTATCCAAAACGATTGAGTTTTTTAGATGGATGTGCAAGATATCGAGTATTTATAGTTTTACAATTATATTAGTTATCTTGCTCATGACAGTACCGCAGTTAGCTCATGCTGACCAACAGCAAGAGCAGCAGCAAGATCAGCAACAAGACCAACTGCCAACGTGGGTTCCCAAATTGCTGGGATTACAGTTTAATGGTATATATCAGAATGTGCCAGGCTTTCACAGTCCCTATGTTGGAGACAACAGCTTTAGGATTGATGGGGGGCTCGGACACGACATCACCCAGATATATGGGGTATACGTAGGGTCTCAGTTAGCTCCGACGCTTCAGGGCTTTGTCGATGTTGAGATGGCCAGGGGTTTTGGCGTGAGCAATGGTCATGGCCTTGGTGGGTATACTAATGGGGATGTCATCAGGGTTGGGGCGGTGGACTTATCAAAGGGTCCCTATGTAGCGCGGGCATATCTGCGCTATTTCTATACGCTCTCCGATGAGACCGAAAAGGTGGAGCGGGCAATGGACCAGCTCCCTGGAGATGAACCTGTCAAACGCATTGAGATCAAGGCCGGTAAATTGTCGGTGAGTGATGATTTCGACCTCAACCGGTATGCCAACAACACGCGCACCCAGTTTCTCAACTACGCCTTTATCTACAACCCGGCCTGGGATGAGGCAAGCGATACCCGAGGCTACAGCTACGGGTTTGTCTCGGCCCTGGTTCAACCGCGATGGAGATTGGCCTTGGGCATATACATGATGCCGACCTTTGCCAACGGCTCTACATTTGACACAGAGATATTCAAGGCCCAGGGGAGCAACCTGGAGCTTACCATCAAACCCAATGACTCCGGCACGGTGATACGCCTGCTGACCTACGTCAACCATGGACGCATGGGCAATTACGATGAGGCATTATCCATAGGCCGCGCTGCCGTCTCCACGCCTGATGTCAAGGCCGATGAAAAACCAGGACGCGTTAAATACGGTCTTGGTCTAAACTTTGAGCAACCACTGGCAGACGATGGGGAAACCGGAATCTTTGGCCGCATGGGATGGAGCGACGGACATAACGAGAACTTTTGCTATACCGAGGTTGACCAGCATTTGAGCCTTGGCGCTCAACTCAGCGGCGTACACTGGGGGCGTGCCGAGGATCGTGCAGGGGTAGCTTATGCGATGCAGGGCATCTCCGCTCAACATCAGAGATATCTGGCAGCCGGAGGCAGCGGTATGTTAATAGGCGACGGCAAATTAAACTATGCCGGAGAACGGATCATCGAGGTCTATTATCGCGTGCAGATTGGTCGCTTCCTCCAGATAACACCCGACTTTCAACACATCGACAACCCAGCATACAACCGCGAGCGCGGCCCGGTCAACGTCTACTCCCTGCGCGTCCGCCTTGCCTACTGAAACAAAAAGAAGAAGAAGAAAGAAGGGGGCCGCCTGGCCGCCCCCCCTCAGACCTAATGCTGTTGACTTAAGCATACCGGACAGCTCCATTGCACCATTTTTTCCTTGATTTTTTTGTATGTCGTGGTTGAGTCGGTCTTTTTTCCTTCGACCGATAATAGATGTACTTTGTTGATATTTCCTCTATTAATTCGTTAAATATCTCTGCTGCTTTTTGTGGATCGTTTGGGGTCAACAATGCCGCTTCTTTGGCTAACGCTATAACTGTATTTTTAACGGATGTTCTGTAAGGAATAAGCATAAATATAAGTAAATATAGTGACTTAAGGGTATTTTTTGGTCAAATTGTAGACACTATAAACACAAGATAAATAAAAATATTTCTTGATAAATAAATTATCTATGGTCTATAATAGTAGCCACTATGTATAGAGCCTACGCATAAACTACAAAATCATTATGTGCCAAAGGCTTCAAT